>NZ_CAKKTK010000052.1:0-33064 GCF_920656135.1 Frankia sp. Cppng1_Ct_nod
AGGTTGGGGGTTCGAGTCCCTCGGAGCGCGCGCCGGTTGAGGCAGGTCAGAGCCCCGCAGCCGATCACACGGCGCGGGGCTCTGGGCTTTTGACAGCACCAGGTGTAGCAACCATGTTGTCAGGCATCGGCACGGCGGATGCGGAGCAGCCCTCGGTGAACCACCGTCACCGTCCCGGCGAGATCGGCCAAATCATGACGCGTCACCAGGTTCTCCACCGCGACCACAACCGCACGCGCCGACTGCTCATCGAGCCGGAACACGACGATCCCGCCATGGGATCCTGGCGGGTACGACTGGATGTTGCCGAACCCGCGGTCCAACGTGAAAAAGATGCGACCCTCACGACCGGCGGCGGCAAGGACCTCCGGATCTGTACAGCCAGCGAGCTTCTCGTCAAAAACCGTATCAGCGTCGACCCCGAGCGCGGTGAGCCTCCCGGCCAACGAGACCGGAAGCCCCTCGTCGAGCTTGACCTTCACGGAGCGATGCTCAGCGGAACCAGGTCCTCCCGGGCCAACCGTGCCCCGTAGGCGGCAGCCGCCCGTACGCCCGACTCGTCGATAGACGGATACTCAGCGACGATCTCGCTGACCGACATGCCATCCGCCAGACAGTCGAGCACCACGCTCACCGGCACCCTGGTGCCCCGGATGCACGCCTGCCCATGACAGACCGCAGGATCCGCCACGATCAGAGCCAGTTGGTCAACTCCCATAGCCCAGTATGCGCCCACGGCAAGCCAGGACGGACGACAGCCAAACTGACAGCCGAGCCCGCGGACGAACACGGACCCTGGCGGACGACAGCGGACGGACCGCACGAGGTCACCGGACAGGGCGGACGTCCACGGACGCCAGCGGAAGATTCGGAGCAAACTACGGATCTGAGGTCGGGGGTTCGAGTCCCTCCGAGCGCACGCTGGTTGAGGCAGGTCAGAGCCCCGCAGCCGATCACACGGCGCGGGGCTCCGGGCTTTTCGATCTTCTTTACTGCAGTTCGTACTACAATTGGAAACGATCAGCTCCCGGGCGACCCGACACCACCCACACCATCGTCACGTTCCATAGTCACGCCCGACTCTCCTGGGATCTTGACTCTGCCGAGGCAGCGCGGGCCCACAGTCTTCCTTGTGTCGGGAGGCCAGGCAATGGCATAGTGACTTACGCGATCCAAAAGGGGGCCATTCGGGCACTGTGGATCGCCTGAGCCAGGAGCCACGGTGGACTTCCACTTCCTCCTCGTCCTCGTCCTCTCGCCAGGCGTCCTCGCCGGCTTCGTGACGATCGCCAAGCACCGCCAATGGCTTCGCCTTGTGCGCCATGTCTACGACCACGAGACCGCAGCGGGTCGAATCGTCGATCCCATCGCATTGTTGGAGACCGCCAAAAACTCCCGTGCCGCTCGACCATGACCCCGCCTACCTACCCATGGTTAGCAACGTCTTCCATCAGTTCATAATCCGGGTCAAGATAACTTCCATACTTGCGGCCGTGCCGCGGCGGACGTCTTCGAGGACATCAATATAGATGTCTGCCGTGGTCACGATACGAGTGTGCCGGAGCAATGCCCGAATCTCGTTGAGATCAACCCGGCACAAAAACTGATACAGAACAGTGTTCATACCGTTCTAAATGGCCCGTGAGACTGGCTGATCGCGACGAATTCGGCATGGTCGGTGAGCACAGGTCCGGGCGCCTTCGGTGGTCCAGAGGAACGTCACCCTCGGTGCTACGAAGACCTTCAGTCCTACAACGGGGGTGGACATCGGTGGACAACATCGACATACGACCTGCACAAATGGATGTCAGTGGACATCCATGAACATATCGCCGAGGACTACGTCAAGGGGTTGGGGGTTCGAGTCCCTCCGAACGCGCATCAGATTGAGACAGCCAAGTTGACAGCCTACGGGCTGCCAATCAGTCCGCGGCTCAGATCTCCACGGTCCAACCGTTGTCGAGAAGCAGTTCGGTAGCGCCCCACTCGGCTTTCATTCCGGCGTGGCGCAGCACCTCGCGCCGACCCCGGACCCTCCGCGGGCAACTTTGCCTGTGCCCTGTGCCCTCAAACCCCTGTGCCAAGAATCCTGACGCAGGACATCATCCTCCCGGACGCAGGAACCGGCTGGCCGCGGCGGTGTTGTCGGTGCGAGCCTGGGTCCGCTGGGCCGGCTTCACGCATACGTTGTCACCCGCGAATGCCTCTCGCCACGCATAACCCCGTGTACAGGTATGCACGCCGAAGGCGCTGTTAACCCACCTGGAGGAGGCCACGGCAGCCGCCCGCGGCCCGCAGGACTGCTCGGTGGAGATCTCCGCCGGGCGGTACCCTGCCGACGTCGAGGCCGCCGTCTACTTCTGCTGCCTGGAGGCGCTGCAGAACACCGGCAAGCATGCCGGGCCGGATGCACGGGTCCGGATGCACGGGTCCGGATGCACGGGTCCGGATGCACGTGGATGCCGACGACGAGACCGTCCGGTTTGCCGTCACCGACGACGGGCCTGGTTTCGATATGGCCACGCCCTCCTCACCAATATCAGCACGGAAATATCAGCACGGAATTCAGCGCGGGATCAGCCTGCCGCGGTCCGCTGCTCGGCGAGGTGGATCAGGACGGCTTTGACCCGCCGGTTGACGTCCGGCTCGGCGGTCAGCCCGAGCTTCGCGAAGAGGGTGTTGATGTGTTTCTCCACCGCCCGCTCAGTCAGGAAGATCGCGGCAGCGACGGCGGCGTTGCTCTTCCCCTGGGCGATGAGGGAGAGGACCTCCCGCTCGCGTGGGGTGAGCGAGGCCAACACCGGCGACCGGGCAGGCGTCCGCACCGCGACCAGCGCCTCCACCACCGCGGGGTCGACCACGGAGCGGCCGGCGGCGACCGCGCGCACCGCGTCCGCGAGCTGCCGCGGCTCACCGACCGTGTCCTTCAGCAGGTACGCCCGGCCGGCGCTGCCCTGCTCCAACAGGCTCAGCGCGTATTCCGGGTTCGTGTACTGGGAGAGCACCACGACCCCGATCTGCGGGTGGCTGGACCTCAGCCGGGCCGCCGCGCGGATACCCTCGTCGGTGCCGGTCGGCGGCATCCGCACGTCGGTCACCACGGCATCTGGCCGCGCGTCGTCCACGGCGGTGAGCAGCTCGTCCAGGTCGCCGCAGGACCCCACGACGGTGATGTCGGGTTGGAGGTCCAGAACCTGGCGCACGCCCTCACGCATCAGCAGGGAATCGTCGGCCAGGATGACACGTACCGTCACGCTCCCAGCGTAGTAGGTCTGTGTGGATCCGTAATGGATGTCGATGATCCGACAGATTCACCGGCATTCATTGACAGTCGCACAGGGCGCTGTGACGCTCACGCGGTGAGCGTGCAGGGGGCGACGGGAACAGTCCCCCTGCCTCATCCACCGCACTCCCGCACCCTGCCGACACCGACACCGACACCGACACCGGTGGTGTATCTCGCGGTTGGGCTCGGTGTGCTGTTCGGCGTATCCGGGCTGGTGTTCAAGGCGCAGGACAGCTCGCATTCCACCGTGGACACGGTTCTCGGGGGTGCCGGCGGTTTTCTGTTCCTCGCAGTCGGGGCGCTGGCGCATGCCCGCCGGCCGGCGAACCAGGTAGGGCTCCTGATGGTCCTGGTCGGTGCCGGGTTCTTCGCCGAGGATCTGCAGCTTTCGCGGACACCGTGGGTGTGCACCGCCGGGGTGCCGCTGACGCGGGCGTCGAGCGGGTTCGTCGTCCACCTGGTGCTGGCCTTCCCGACCGGGCGCCTGGCCTCGCGGGCGCAGCGGCTGCTCGCCGCGGCCACGTACGTCACCGTCTTCGGGCTCGCGCCGGTCGCCGCACTGTTCATCGACACGCAGCTGCGGGCCGATCCCATACCGAACCTGCTACTGATCGCCGGCCACACGCCGTTGGCCCGGACGCTGAACCAGATCGAGGAAAGCATCGGCGCGGCGATCGCCGCGGGCGTGCTGGTCGTACTCGTCCGCCGGTGGCAGGCGGCCGGTCCGCCCCTGCGGCGGGTACTCGCGCCGGTCTTCCTCACGGGCCTGCTGGGAGGCGCCGCCACCTTGACCGGCGGCGTCCTGGGCTCGACGCATCCGCTGCGGTCGACGTTCCTGTGGGTCTACTGGGTGGCGTTCTGTCTGCTGCCACTGGGATTCCTCGCCGGGGTCCTGCGGATCCAGCTGGGGCGTACCGCCGTCGGGGACCTGCTGGGCCAGCTACGCGAACCGCTGTCCGCCGCCGACCTTCAAAGACTACTGGCCCGGTCGTTAGGTGATCCCTCGCTACAGGTCGGCTACTGGCGGCCGGACGCCGACGCATTCGTCGACGGGGACGGCCGGCCGCTGCGGCTACCGGAGGACGATCCGCAGCGCGCCGTGTGGCCGGTGGAACGCGACGGGCGGCGGGTGGCCGCGCTGATATACGACCCGGCGCTGCGGGAGGATCCGCACCGCCTCGACGCCGTGGCGGTCGCGGCCGGGCTGGCACTGGACAACCAGCGGCTGGCCGCCGAGGTGCGCGCCCAACTCGCCGAGGTCCGGGCCTCGCGGGTCCGGATCGTCGCCGCGGCCGACGCCGCACGGCGCCGTCTCGAACGCGACCTGCACGACGGTGCGCAGCAACAACTCGTCGCCGCGCGCCTGTTACTGCGCCTGGCCCAGCAACGCCTCGACGGCACCATCGACGAGCAGACCGACGCGCTGCTCGCGCGCAGCGCCGACGGACTCGACGCGGCCATGAACGAACTGCGGGAACTCGCCCGCGGCATCCACCCCGCCGTCCTCACCACCGCGGGCCTGCTCCCCGCGGTGCGGGCGCTGACCGAAAAGACCCCGCTCGACGTGCGGCTGACGACAACCGCCGTACCCCGGCTGAACCCCGCCGTGGAGGCAACCGGCTATTTCGTGGTGGCCGAGGCGTTGACCAACACCCTCAAGTACGCCCACGCCGACCACATCCGGATCAGTGTCGAGTACATCGACGGCCGCCTGCGCATCGAGATCGCCGACAACGGGATCGGCGGAGCCGACATCACAGCAGGAACGGGCCTGAGCGGCCTACGCGACCGGCTCGCGGCGCTCGACGGCACACTGACCGTGCACAGCCCGGCGGGTCACGGCACCACCGTCTGCGCGCTTCTCCCCTGCGGCTGACCGGCGATGAGGCCCCATCCCCACCAGGCCCACCACACCGGCCGGCGATGACGGCGCGACCATGGCCGGCGCTGCCGGCTCTTGCCCCTCGCCAGCGCCTGCGGGGTACAGCACGCGCCGGAGGGTACTCGACAGCCTGCGTCTGTCCTTCGCGGAGACGACCGAAGAACGCGTCGATCACAGGAACCGCCCCGCCTTCCAGGACGAACTGAGCAGCGCCGGACTCCCCTGACGTCCGGGTCGTTGCATCGCTCATGCTGATCGACACCGCCCGGCCTCAATGGCCACCCGCGAACCCGTTTACCACAGGCAGGTCATCGTCAGCGGAACGGTTTGCGCAGTAGCAGCGGCAGTGCCCTGAACCCGGCGAGGGACCGGTCGGTGGACCACGGCGAGTACGGCGCCTGGGCGAGCATGCCGAGCGCGATCAGCGGATGGTCGTAGTTGACCCGCCAGCCGGCCCAGTCCCGCCAGGCCTGGTCCCGGTCCGCCCTGATGGGCAGGCCGGCGGAAACAAGATCGTCAACGACGGTGTCCCACTCGTCGCGGGACACGCTGATCGGGTCGCCCTGGCGTGGATCCGGCGGGTACGGGATCTGGAAGAAGTCGGCAATGCGGCGCAGCGACAGGTACCCCGACCGGATGCACAGCTCGGCTTCGACATCCCGCGGCACGTCCACAACGGCGGCGAGGAAAGCAGCGGAGTCGAGCACGGCACCGGCAGTGGTGATCCAGGAGTGCTCGGGTTGGGGTGAACGGAAGAACACCAGGGCCGGGAACGAGGTGTGGGTCTCCTCGATGTCGACGAACCACGTCTCCGTCTCGGCCCAGGTGGCGCTCAGCCGGTCGAAACGTTCGAGGCGCCATGCCCGGACGAGGAGTTCGGAACCTGTGGGAGGGTTACCGGCCCGGACCTCCAGCTTCGCGACCATGGCCTCGCGCCGGCTGAAAGCACCGTAGATCGCCGGAAGATAGGAGATCAGCAAAGCGACCAGGAGAAGCCCGACCGAAGCCTCAACGAAGGTGAGCGCCGTCGGCAGCATCCCCTGCGGAACATCGAAACCCAACGTGAACAGGGAGGATCCTGAGATCTTGAACGCGTCACCGATGCCGCGTACCGGCTCCGCAGCCCACTGGGCAAGGGCAAAGCCTGCGTAGACCAGCAGAAGCCAGGACTGGAGCAGGAGCAGAAGGGCGAAAGGACCGTAGCTGGCATACACCCGGTCCCGCAGGTCGTATGTTGGCGCACGCCCCATCCGGACCCGAAACGCCCAGCGCACCAGCACGAAGACGAACCGGCTGAGACGGGACGGAACCCCGCGGGGAAGCACTGTCGTGCGCACCGCCGACAGCACTGTGGTAACGACCATCGCCAGGCCTGCGAGCACACCCAGAATCCTCAGCGCGATCACTGTGGGAACCCGAAGAACATACGTGAACTATGCCGTTGCAAGTCAGTGAACATGAGCATGTTCCCTGATCGCAGCCACCTCCTGCGGGGTGGCGGTCCCTACCTGATCGATTCCGGTGCACGGGCCGCCAACGATCCTGATCATTGATGGATCGCCCGCTCAGGTGGCCTCGACCACATAACAAGATATTCACTCCGCCGCTGCCGGTCGTCCATGGCCGGTCGGAACAATGTCTCAATGGCAGAGCCGCCAGAAGTTGTCTTCGGTCCCAGCACACACGGCCCCAGTTGGTGGGCGCTCCTGCCCTCCTCGCAGGTCCTCCGCGCCCGGCGTTTCAACGATCTTCTCGCCCACGTCGAGCGCGTGATGGCGGAGCAGGAGCCGGGCCGTCCGTTCACGCTCACACTCGACCACCTCGGCACACGAGAACCAACCGCCAGGTCACGGATCCGCCGACGGACATCCTCTCAATCGTCCCTATCCCCTCAATCGTCTAGATGGTGAACCCGGCTACGCGTCCGGGTACGCGATCTGACACCGATGAGCCAGGAAACACCGATGAGTCAGAAAACGGAGCCGTCACCCACCTCTGCGTGACCCCGAGACGTCCTCCCGAGACGTCCTCCCGTCCACAATGCTTGAGACCCGGGTCGTTCTCCCGCCGAGGAGCCTCATGATCGCCGATATTCTGCCGGACAAGGTCGCCTGCCGGGACGCTTTCGACGACTCCGCGGACTGCCCCCTGTTCCCGGAGGAGGAGGCACTGCTGGTTCGATCGGTCGACAAACGGCGGAGGGAGTTCACCACCGCCAGGTTCTGCGCCCGTGCCGCCCTTGGCGAGCTCGGCCTGCCACCCGTGCCGCTGGTGCCCGGCGAGCGCGGCGCGCCGCAGTGGCCGTCAGGAATCGTGGGAAGCATGACCCACTGCGCCGGCTACCGGGCGGCCGCGGTCGGGCACGCCACCGACATCGTCACCATCGGTATCGACGCCGAACCCCACGAGGTCCTGCCAGCCGGCGTGCTTGACGTGATCGTGCGACCTGAGGAGGCCGTCCGGTTGCGCCGGCTCGCCGACACCACGCCCGAGGTGTGCTGGGACCGGTTGCTGTTCAGCGCCAAGGAGTCCGTCTACAAGGCGTGGTTCCCACTCGCCAGGCGGTGGCTCGGCTTCGAGGACGCCGACCTCACCATCGACCCGACCGACGGTACGTTCACCGCTCGCCTCCTGGTGGCGGGGCCGGTGGTGAACAACCGGCCGATCACGGAACTGACCGGCCGGTGGCTCGCCCGCGACGGTTTCGTGCTGACCGCGATCGCCCTGCCCACCGGGTGAGGTCCGAGCCCTGCGCACGCGGCTCGTATGCGACGCGTTTCGGACCGGGTCATACATTCGCAGTGATCCCGTCAACGATCAGTCCGCGAGAAGGCCGCCGCGGTGGGTACACGTCAGGCGGATAGCGGCTGCTCGGTCCAGATGACTTTGCCGTTGGCCGTGTACCGGACCCCCCAGCGTCGGGTGAGCTGGGCGACGAGGAACAGCCCCCGCCCGCCCTCATCGGTCGTGCAGGCACGGCGCAGCCGGGGGGATGTGCTGCTGGTGTCGCTTACTTCGCAGATCAGAGCGTGATCGTGGAGCAGACGGACCTGGATGGGGCCGGCAGCGTGGCGCACAGCATTGGTGATCAGCTCGCTGGCCACCAGCTCGGTCGTGAAAACGACTTCTTCCAGCCCCCAGTCGGTCAGCTGCCGGGTGACCGCGGCGCGCATGCAGGGGACGACCGCCGGGTCGGCGGGCACGTCCCAGCAGGCGTACCGCTGCGGGTCCAGCGCACGGGTCCGGGCGACGAGCAGTGCGACGTCGTCGGCTGGATGAGCGGGCAGCATGGCTGTCACCAGGGCCTCGCAGGTGTCCTCCGGCGGACGGTCGGGACGGGTCAGCGCATGTCGAAGTCGCTCGAGCCCGGTGTCGATGTCGCGGTGGCGGTCCTCGATGAGCCCATCGGTGTACAGAACGAGCTGGCTACCCGGGGATACTTCGAATTCAGTCGTCTCGAAGGGCAGCCCGCCCAGACCGAGGGGCGGCCCGGCGGGCAGGTCGAGGAACTCCACCGTGCCGTCAGGCTGGACGAGAGCGGGAGCGGGATGACCGGCACGACCCATGGTGAAGCGTCGGGACACCGGGTCGTAGACCGCGTACAGGCAGGTGGCGCCGATGATCCCGCGGCCGCAGGCTTCGATGTCCTCGCCCTCGTCAAGCCGGCTGACCAGGTCGTCGAGATGCCCGAGGAGCTCGTCGACCGGCAGGTCCAGAGCGGAGAAGTTATGGACGGCGGTACGCAGGCGGCCCATCGTGGCGGCTGCGTACAGACCGTGGCCAACGACATCGCCGACCACCAGCGCAACCCGGGCGCTGGACAGCGGGATGACGTCGAACCAGTCTCCGCCCACTCCGGACTCGGCGGGCAGGTAACGGTAGGCGACCTCGACGGCGTTCTGCTCTGGTAGGCCCTGGGGCAGCAGACTGCGTTGCAGGGCCAGCGCCATACCGTGCTCACGGGTGTAGCGGCGGGCATTGTCAATGCACACGGCCGCCCGTGCGACCAGTTCCTCGGCGAGGGACAGGTCGTCCTCCTCGAAGGAGCCGGGTTGCTCGGACCGGTAGAAGCTCGCAACACCCAGTGTCTCGCCGCGCGCACGCAGCGGGACTGTCATAAGCGAGTGGATCCGATGGTCGAGAATTCTCCGGGTGCGCTCGGCATCCTGAGCCAACCAGCCGGCGTCGACGTGCGGATCCGGTTCGAGAACCGAATGCCCGCCCATGACGGACCGGGCCTGGGGGCTCGACGCAACGAAATCGATAAGAACGCCGGTCGGGTAGAACGGGCAGTCCGGAGCAATGCCACGGAGAGCGGTGCGGCGCATTCCCGCGCTCACGCCGGTCGGTTCGTCTCCGCGCAGGACCGAGTCCGGCAGATCGACCGCAACGAAGTCCGCGAACCGCGGGACCGCCACTTCCGCCAGTTCCTCGGCGGTTCGTGTCACGTCCAGCGTGGTACCGATCCGCACGCTGGCCTCATAGAGCAGTCCCAGGCGCTGCCGTGCCGCGACGGCAAGTTTGCCGACCCCCGACTCACCGACCAGCAGCAGCCATCCGTCGCTGTCACCGACGGCTCTGTCCGGTGTCGGCACCGGAGTCTGGGTCGGTAAGGCACCCACGGACAGCGGCAGCACGAGGCCACCCGCGGCCACCGGATACCGCCGCGGTCCGCCGGAAAGCCTGGCCTCGACGACGGCACCCGCGGTTCCGGTAGGACTCGTCACCGGTCGGCAGACCAGTACGACCACCTGGCCGTGGGACAACCGCACCTCCACGACCGCCCCATCCGCCGAGGAGATCATATCGGCGGCCTTCTCCCGCAGGACGGCTTCGTCCCGCCGGGTCAGCACAACGTCCGCCGGGGCGCGAAGCAGGACGCCGGCCGGTGCGTGAAGGCCGGTCGGTCCACTCTCCAATGTCACGACGGATGTGTCCGTGCGTCGCCCGTCCTGAAGAAATGTCCGGACCAGGGCGCGTTCACGCTCCGTGTACTGCTCGAACAGGCGCCGTTCGATGGCGCCGGCGGCCTCACGAGCCAGGGCGACCATCGCCGGATTCGCGGCGGATCGCAGGCAGGTGAGGTCGATGACGCCTTCGATGCACCCGCTGAGCGGATCGCGGATCGGTGCACCCGCACAGACGTACGGGCGCAGGCGATCGGCGAAGTGCTCGGTACTTGAGACGTAGGTGGGCACTCTTTCCACGAGCGCGGTACCTATGCCGTTGGTGCCGACCAGGTGCTCGGCGTAGTTGAAGCCGGGGGCCAGGAAGACCCCGTCCATATGTCTGAGCAGCGCCAGCCCGGTTGCACGCCGTTGGAGTACCGTCGCCTCGCTGTCTGCGAGGATCACGCCCACTCCGGTGCCGGCAAGGCCGACACTCAACCGGTCAAGGACGGGTCCGGCCACCCGGGCGACGCGTTCCTCCGGGTCGAGATCCGACCGGTAGGGAGGGTCGAGACGGTCCGGCGTGAGCCCTAGTAACTCACAGCGCCGCCACGAAGTCAGGATCGGGACGGGAACGTCTCCCACGGCCCGCCCTTCCCCCACAAAACGATCATGAGCGCGACCAAGTGCGTCAAGATCGTCCAGGGCATTCGCCACCGAGGTCATTTCCCCTCCCGCGAGACCGCTTCAAGCGCACCTCGATCGCCGGCATGGGCCCCGCCCTCATCTTCTCTATCCGACGGAGCTTCAAACCATATCCCCGATCGCCGGTCGGCTACCTCTCATATCATCACTTAAAGTCAACATTTCGATCAGTGAAATGAAGGATGTCGAAGCGCATCGACGCCATGTCACCGATCGACCTCTATAGGCAACAGTGCGACGTGGGTGCCTCCGTTCAGCGCCGGCATCGCCGACAGCGGGTCGACCGCGGAGCGGGGCGTGAGCACATTACGGTTGGCCCCGTAGGACTCGGGCTTCCCCCGCCGGCCGGGTCGAGGATGCCCGACCCCCAGCCGTGCTCGGACACGACCACGCCTACGGCAAGCGCGTCGGAGACCACCACAGGCAGCTCGATCCGGGCGCCGGTCGTGGACACGACGGCCACCGTGTCACCGTCGGACAGGCCCTCCCTGGCGGCGTCCTCCCGGCCGATCTCCAGGCTGTTGCGCCGCGTCCGACGGTGCAGGCCAGGTACCTCGTTGAGCCAGCCGTTCATCGATTCCCGGTGCCGCCGGGCGATGAGGGTGTACGGATGGCTCGCCGGCGGGCACGGCGGCGCAGCGGCAAGCACCCGTCGCAGCTCGACGGTGAACGCCTCCGGTGCCAGCCGGACGGCACCGTCCGGAGTACTCACGTATTCGGCGAAATGGCCGAAGGTCCGCTCGGCGTAGCACCAACCATGCGGATGCGCCCGGATGTCGTCGTAGCTGATCGGGCTTCGGGCCAGCAGCCGCCGCTGGACCGCGGCCGGGTGCATCCCGAGCTCGGGCCGCCGCTCGGCACGCGCGCGGACCCGGGCCGCCTTCGCCTCGGCGTCCAACGGTGTGCGCGACATGAAGGGCAGGTCCATGGCGATGGCGAGGTCGAGCCAGAACTCCCAGTTCTCCCGCACGCCTTCAGGGGGTTGCACCGCCTGCTGCCCGAACTGCACGAACGGCCGCTCCTCCAGGCTCGACCGGTTGAGCAGCACGTCCTCGCGCTCCAGGAAGTGGGCGTCCGGTAACAGCCAGTCGGCGTGCCTGGAGCTGACCCGCTGGAACAGGTCGATCGAAACCAGCAGTTCCAGTTCGGTGAGGGCGGCGTCGAGTCGCTGCCCCTCCGGACCGGAGATCACCGGATTACCCGCATGCAGGATCAGTGCCCGCACCTGACCCGGGCCGGGTGTGGTGATCTCGTCGGCCATCTCGGCGAGCGACCGGGTGCCGGTGATGTTCTGCGCGACGCCGGTGTGGGCGACGCACACGGCGGTCTCGGCGCCCGCGAACTCGGTGGCGACCGTGATGATGCGGTCCCGCTCGATCCCGCAGCGATCGGCGAGGTCGGCCAGGTCGACCTCGCCGCAGACCGCGCGCAGCTCGTCCAGCCCGGACATCTGGACCCCGGCGCTGCTGGGCCGCTCCCATCCGTTGTCCAGG
Source organism: Frankia sp. Cppng1_Ct_nod (assembly GCF_920656135.1). Lineage (NCBI taxonomy): Bacteria > Bacillati > Actinomycetota > Actinomycetes > Frankiales > Frankiaceae > Frankia > Frankia sp. Cppng1_Ct_nod. The sequence continues at coordinate 12,256 of NZ_CAKKTK010000052.1, forward strand.
ATGACCTTCACAAGGCCGAGGAGGAACGCCCAGTCCTGACCGGGTCGGATGGCCAGATGCAGGTCGGCGTCCTCGGCCGTGGGCGTGCGCCGAGGGTCCACCACCACGATCTTCCCGCCGTGGCGCCGGGTGGCCAGCGCCCGCTTCCAGCCGTCCGGGATGCTGCCGATCCAGCCGAACGTGGTGTGCGCGGGGTTCATCCCGAGCAGCAGGAAGTAGCGACAGGCGTCCACGTCGGGCAGCAGCGGCAACAGCCAGACGCCGTACATCTCCCGGCACACCACATGCAGGGCGTTCTGATCGACCGAGCCCACCCCGAAGACGTTGGTGGTGCCCAGTGCCCGCGCGAACGCGCCGCCGAACAGAACGGCCCCGCTGTTGAACCCGGTCGGGTTGCCCTGGTAGATCCCGATGCTGTCCGGTCCGTGCGTGTCGACCAGCCGGCGCAGGACGTCCGCGATCTCGTCGACGGCCTCGTCCCAGCTCGCCTCGACGTAACGGTCACCCACGCGGCGCAACGGGACGCGCAGTCGCCGCGGATGGTCGATCAGCTCGGCCGCGGTCCGCCCCTTCGGGCAGAAGTCCCGCCAGGTGAGCGGGTTGTCCTTGTCGGGCTGGATGCGCAGGACACGGTTGTCCGCGACCTCGACGTTGATCCCGCAGTATGCCTCACAGATCCGGCAAAACGTCGAAATCATTTGACCGTTTGCGGCCACGGGACGAATTGTCCCACCAGCGCGTCACATGCTCATCCGATCGGAGGATTCATCCCCGGACGCCTAGGGGCGGGGCATTCACCGCGACCGGTGGTAACCGATGGTTGTCAGGGAGCGGTCCCGGGAACAAGCCACCGGGTGTGACCTCGTCACTTGCCGTTGACGCCCCGGGGATCTCTGCCACCGCTCCCTTCGGACCGAGCGGCCGGCAACCCGGAGACCCTGGACGATGACAACGGTTCGACGCGGCAGTCCCGACCACGAGGTCGGCGCGCAGCAGGCCACGGACCGGCCCGACCCGTCACCGTCCGACCCGTTCGCGCCCCTGCGGACGCGGCGTTACCTCGGGCTGCTGATACTCGCAGGGATCCTCGGGGTGCCGATCTCGGCCGCGGCCTACGGCTTCCTCAAAATGGTCACCAACATGCAGGGGTGGGTCTTCACGAACCTGCCCACGACGCTGGGCTTCCAGCGCGAGCCGATCTGGTGGCCACTGCCCATGCTCGCGCTGGCCGGCATCCTGGTCGGGCCGACCATCCGATATCTGCCCGGCAAGGGTGGTGCATCTGCGGCCGACGGCTTCAAGGCGCATGGCGCGCCCTCGCCCGTCGAGCTGCCGGGAGTCATACTCGCGGCGCTGGCGACCCTCAGCTTCGGCGTGGTACTCGGACCGGAGGCACCGCTCATCGCGCTCGGTGGTGGGCTCGCCGTCTGCGCCGTGCGGTTCGCCGGGCGCAACCCGCCCGCGAGGGTGAACGCGGTGATGGCTGCGGCCGGCGCCTTCGCCGCCATCAGCACGCTGTTGGGTTCGCCGCTGCTCGGGGCGTTCCTCCTGATGGAGGCCGTCGGCGTCGGCGGGGCAACCCTGGAACTGGTACTGCTGCCGGGCCTGCTGGCCGCCGGCGTCGGTAGCCTGATCTTCATCGGCCTGGGCTCCTGGACCGGGTTCGGTACCTTCTCCCTGACGATTCCCGGTCTTCCCCCGGGCGGGCAGCCGAACATCGCCGAGTTCGGGTGGGCCTTCGTCATCGGTGTTGCCGCGGCCTTCATCGGGACGTCGATCCGCAGGCTCGCTCTGTTTCTGCGGCCCCGCGTCGAGCGGCGAATCCTCCTGGCCACCCCGATGGCGGGCCTGGCCGTCGCGGGTCTCGCGATCGCGTACGCCGAGGGCACCGGCAGGGGCACCTCCGAGGTGTTGTTCTCGGGGCAGGACGCGCTGGGCCCGCTCATCGCCCATGGCGCCGAATACACGGTGGGAACGCTCGTCCTGCTGATCGCCTGCAAGGGGATCGCCTACGGCGTTTCGCTGAGCGGCTTTCGGGGAGGGCCGGTCTTCCCGTCGATGTTCCTGGGAGCGGCAGGCGGGATCGCCCTGTCCCACCTGCCCGGACTGCCACTCGTGCCCGGGGTGGCCATGGGCATCGGGGCGATGTCCGCGGTGATGCTGAAGCTGCCCATGACCGCGGTCCTGCTTGCCACCCTGCTGCTTCTGGCGGACGGCCTTGCCGTGATGCCGCTGGTCATCGTGGCGGTGGCCGTGGCCTACGTGGTGTCGGTGCGGCTGACCCCGGCACAGCTTGCCTAAGTGGCAGAAGTGGCAAAAAATCGGTTATCTTATCTATCGCATAAGACGAGGGACGCCGGAACGGCCCAACATCGGAGGCGCTGCATGGCATCGGAGTTCGGCGGGCGGGTCGCCCTGGTCACGGCGGCGGCCGGGAAGGGCATCGGCCAGGCCACGGCCCGGCGGCTCGCCGCTGGTGGCGCCCGGGTCGTTGTCACCGACATCCACGAGCGGCGGACCCACGCGGTCACCGCGGCGATAGCCGCCGACTACCCCGACACCACCGTGGTCGGCTACCCGATGGACGCCGGTGACCGCGACCAGATCGACAAGGTCGTCACCGAGGTGGCCGGCACCCTCGGTCCGGTACAGATCCTGGTCAACAACGCCGCCGTGAACGTGCTCGGCAGCATCTTCGACTACGACCCCGCCAACTGGGACCGCTGCATGCGGGTAAACCTGTCGGGTTCCTGGTACCTGTGCCGGGTGACCATGCCCCTGATGCGTGAGGCCGGCGGCGGCGTCATCGTCAACATCGGTAGCTACGCCCCGGACGTCGGTGGCAACGGCATCGAGTCGCCGTACGCGGTGACCAAGGGCGGTCTCAACGTGCTCACCCGCAGCTGCGCGCATGAGGGCGGCCCGCATGGCATCCGCGCCGTGTCAGTGTCGATGGGGCTGGTCAGGGGTACCAAGTTCGTCGACGACAATCCCGAGCTACAGCAGATACCTGGTGCCCTCGGCGTCCTCAGCGACCTCGTGACCGCGGACGAGATCGCCGAAACGGTCGCGTTCCTCGCGTCCGACCGTGCCCGCCACATCACCGGCGAGATCATAAACGTGTCGGGCGGCGCCTACATGCGTGCCTGACCCGACCCCGTACCCGCTACCGCAGGATGCAGCGACCACCGTCGACCATGAGGGTCGCCCCGGTCAGGTAGCTCATCCCCGGCCCGGCAAGGGCCGCGACCGCACCCCCGATGTCGTGCTCGGAGTCGCCCATCCGGCCGAGCGGGACCTTGTTCAGGATCGCCTCGAAGCGTTTCGGTGCCGCGTCGCGGAAACCGATCGAGGCGGGCGAGTCCCCGAACGGGCAGATGACGTTGACAGTGATGCCGAACCGGCCCCACTCGCGCGCTGCGACCTTGGTCAGACCTCGGATCGCCTCCTTGGCCATGACGTAGGAGGCAAACCCCGGATCGCCCTCGACTCCGGTCGACGAAGCGAGGTTGATGATCCGCCCGCCGTGTTCGGACAGGTGGGGGAAGCAGGCCTGCATGGCATGGAAGGTACCCAGCGTCCCGCTGGAGTAGCAGACCGCAAGATCGTCGATGGTCGTCTCGCTCAGCGGCTTGAGCGGGATGACCGTCTGCGCGTTGTTGACCAGAATGTCGACGGTTCCGTAGGCGTCGGCGACGGCGGCCACGAGCGCGTCCACCTGCCCCCGGTCGGCGACGTCGCAGCCGATGGCCAGGGCCCGACCGCCGGCTTCCTCTATCTCGGCGACAGTCTTTTCAATCTTCACCACGGTCCGCCCGCCGATCGCGACGGCCGCCCCCTGCCTGGCGAGAGCGAGCGCGATCCCACGCCCGACCCCCTGACCCGCACCGGTCACAATCGCGACCTTGCCGTCCAGCTGGCCCATGGCATCTCCGTCCTTGCCACCCGATGCCGTAAAGCGTATAGATGATTTGTCTTTCCTGCCTCACCGGTCCTGTTTGTGAAACATTCCGGATCGACCGCCGGACAGGATCGCGCACGGACGCGCCCAGCCTCGCGCACGCCTTCGTCCTGGAGAACCGTACGCAGATCCTGGCCGGCTTCAGTAACGACCCGGCCGAATCGATCACGGCGTTCCGCCCGGGGCGGGCACCACGCTTCGGCGGTTGACCACGAACACGGCGACCCGGTTCGGAGATCTCAGCACAGGGACGTCCAATCATCTAAAAGATCGCACTGATAGTATGAAGATCCCAAGTTGCCGCGCCAACGCGGCCACGCCGATTCCACCGCGGACGGTGACGTCCGACCGAAGGGGATAACGCCGATGACGCCGCAGACAGCGGAAGCCTCGTTCCTCGACACGGTGGACCCGGTGGACACGGCCATCGACCGGCTGCTCGCCGAGCACCCGCCGGCATCCACGCCGGCGGCGGAGTTCCTCGGCGCGCAGTACGACGCCGGTCTGGCCTGGATCTCCTTCCCGGTCGGCCTCGGCGGTCTCGGCCTCGGCGTCGGACTTCAAAAGCACATCAACCGCAGGCTCACGGCGGCCGGCGCACCCAGCGGCTTCTTCCACAACCCGCTGGGATATGGAATGGGCGGACCCACACTGCTGGAGCACGGCACCGACGAGCAGACGCGGCGCTACCTGCGCCCGCTGTTCACCGGGGAAGAAGTGTGGTGCCAGCTGTTCAGCGAGCCCAACGCGGGCTCGGACCTTGCCTCGCTCGCCACTCTCGCCGTCCGCGACGGCGACAGCTGGGTGATCAACGGGCAGAAGGTCTGGACGTCGTGGGGCCACGTCGCCCGCTGGGGCATGCTTGTCGCACGCACCGACCCGTCCGCGGTCAAGCACCGCGGCCTGACCTACTTCCTGTGCGACATGACCGCTCCCGGTGTCGAGGTGCGACCGTTGCGGCAGATGACCGGCGACGCGGAGTTCAACGAGGTCTACCTCACCGACGTCCGGCTGCCCGACTCGCTGCGTATCGGCGAGGTCGGCCAGGGCTGGGGGGTGGCGTTGACCACGCTCAACAACGAGCGCTACATGCTCAGCGAGGGTCTGTCGGCACAGCCCGCGGTCAATGAGGCGATCCGGCTGTGGCGGGAGCGCACGGACACCGAGTCCGCCCAGGCCCAGGTGCTACGCGACCGGCTACTCGACCTGTGGGTGCAGGTGGAGGTCACCAGGCTCACCATACTGCGTGCGGACACCGACCGTGAGCGCGGTAATACCGGCCCGCAGGGCGCGGTCGCGAAGCTGGCCACCGCACAGTTGAACAAGCGGGCCACCGACCTGTGCGTGGACCTGCTCGGGGCGGCCGGCATGATCTACGGTTCGTACGACCCCCGTAAGTTCAGGATCGAGAATGCCGCCGACCAGGACAGCCCCGTCCGCTCCTTCCTACGGGCCCGGGCCAACACGATCGAGGGTGGCACCTCGGAGATCCTCCGTACCACCCTCGGCGAGCGGATGCTCGGCCTGCCCGGTGATGTCAGGGTCGACAAGAACCTGCCCTGGACCGAGGTCCGCCGCTCCTGACCCGGTTCTCCGGTGTCATGCGGGGAGGTTCAGCAGGGCAGCGGTGTTGCCGCGCATCACTGCCCTGCCCTCGGGCTCGGGCTCGGCGAGCCCGCCCAGCTTGCCGGCGTAGTCCACTGAAGGCACGCATGTTCGCATTACTCGCCTCGACGTCGTCGTGCATCTCGTGTTCGACCGCGACCGCGAGGCTCGGGAACATCATCACGGCCTCGATGCCCTGGGCGTCCATGGCGGCGATCCGTGCCGGACGCTGCATGAACGACGTCCGGTGGTCCGCGCACCAGAGCCGCCCAAGGCCGTCCTCACCGCACACGACGTGCAGTGACCGGTCGCGGTGCAACGTCGACGCAGACCATCTGGTAAACAGTCATCGAATATACCGAAAAGCGACGGTACTCCAACGGCACACCGATGACCGCAGGGCCCGACTCTGCGGACGCGAACCCCGGGCACACCCGACACGGCCACCAGAAGCAAAGATCACAACCCCCGCCGTCCGGGGTGGATCCGGGGGTTGACTCATCGGGTGTCAAAGGTCACACTTCGCGGACTGCCAAATATCTATCAAATTAAGCGATTCATGTTGCAACACACGGTGACTTCGGACACCATCACCTAGGAGGATCATGAAAGTCCGCACGAAGGCGCCCTTCGCTATAGCTCTCACCGGCGCCCTCGCGCTCGCCGCATGTGGAAGCTCCTCATCAGGCGGCGGAGGCACCACGACCAGTTCCGGCGCCAAACTTTCCGGCGATCCGGTCAAGATTGTGCTCATCGCGCCACAGTCCGGCCCGTCCGATACGTACCCCCAGTTCCCGGCCGCAGTGAAGGCCGCGGCCACGGCGGTCAACAAGGCCGGTGGCATCCAGGGCAGGCCCCTTGAGGTCACTGTCTGCGACGATCAGTTCGACCCGAACAAGGGCGCCGACTGCGCGAACAAGGCCGTCGAGGACAAGGCCCTGTTCGTCACGTCCAACTCCAGCACGGGCGACCGGTTCATGCCGATCCTGGAGAAGGCCAAGATCCCGGTGATCGGCAATACGCCGAACAGCGCGACCGAGCTCAAGAGCCCGTACTCGTACCCCTTCGGCACCGGTGCCATCTCCATCGCCGGTGGCGGGACGGCCTGCGGCAAGCTCGACAAGAAGGAGCCGGCCGTCGCCGTCGTCGACATCGCCGCCGGACGCAGCTCAGCCGCCTTCTTCGGTGTCGGGCTCAAGCCGTTCAACCTTGAGATCAAGAAGACGGTGCCGGTCCCGCCGACCGCCACGGACCTCTCGACCTACGCGGCATCGCTGACCGGTGCCACCGACTGTGTCGAGATGGTTCTGGGGAGCGGCCAGGCGAGCAAGATGGTCCAGGCGCTCTCGCAGGCGGGCTCCAAGGCCACACCCATCTATGGCGCAATCGCGACGGACCAGGAATGGATCAACAAGCTCGGAACCGCCGCCAACGGGCTGGTACTGGTGGGAGCCCTGCCCCCGACCAATGACAACACCATCCCGGCGATCAAGCAGTACAACGCCGAGCTGGACGCCGCAGGCGTGTCCCCGACCGGTCGCAACGAGGGCTCGCTGAACATGTGGGCGACCGTCCACCTGGTGGCCCAGTACGCGCAGAAGCTGCCCAAACTCGATGGTGAAAGCCTCGCCAACGCGCTGAACACCGCAGGAGAAATCAACTTCTCGCCACTTCCGAAGGTGGACTTCGCCAAGCCGATCCAGGTCCTGTTCCCCGGTAACCGGATCTTCACCACCGACGTGTACCTCTCCGAGATCAAGAACGGTACCCGTACCCCGCTGTTCGACAACAAGGTATTCAACGTCCTCAACAACTCCTGATCCGCGGCTGCCGAGGCACCCGACCGCGACCCACGCGCGGTCGGGTGCCTCGGCACATACCCGCACTCGGCAGAAAGGCTCTCCGACGTGGACTTCCTCCGCTTTGCCCTGCTGGGTCTCGGCACGGGCAGCCTTTACGCGCTGGCCGCGCTCGGAATCGTGCTGGTCTTCCGAGCCTCCGGGGTGCTGAACTTCGCCAGCGGCGTGACAGGCGGCTTCGCCGCCTTCGTGTTCTACGACCTGCGCGACACCCACCATCTGAACTGGATCATTGCATTAGCCCTGAGCATCGCGGTGGGAGCGGCGCTGGGAGCCGCGACGCACCTGCTGGTGATGGTCCCGCTGCGCAAGGCGTCCGCGCTTGTCAAGCTCATCGCCACACTCGGCGTCCTGCTGGTCGTCCAGGGCGTCGTGGTCCTCATCTGGGGTTCCGCGCAACAGCTTGTGAAGTCGATCCTCCCGACCGAACCGGTCCACCTGACCGGCTCGCTGACCATCGGCAAGGACCGCATCGTCCTTATCGGACTTCTCGCCGTCCTCGCAACCGTGCTGCGAGTGGTCTACTCGCGTACCAGGTTCGGTCTCGCGACCACGGCGGTCGCGGAGAACCGGCGCACCGCCGCGGCATCCGGCTGGTCGACCTCCATGATCGAATTGGTGAACTGGAGCGTCGGCGGTGCGCTGTACGCGACTGCGGCGATCTTCCTGGCGCCGATCGCCGGTCTGTCCGCGGGCTCGCTCACGCTGCTCGTCGTCCCGGCACTGGCAGCCGCGCTGGTCGGCGGCTTCTCCTCGTTCCTGCTCACGATCGGCGGCGCAATGCTGCTCGGGGTCGCGCAGGCGGAGGTCGGTCGCTACTCCCACATCACCGGTCTCGCCGACTCCGTGCCGTTCCTGCTGATCATCTTCATTCTCACGGTCGGTGGACGGGCCCGACCCGCTCGCGGTGACCTGCCCGTCCGGCTGCCACTGCCCGGGCCGGGCCGGGTCAACCTGTTCTTTCTGGTTCCCGCGACCGGAGTGGGTCTCCTGCTCATCTGGACGTTGGCCACGAGTTGGGTCGACGCGGTCAGCACAACCCTCATCGCCGCGGTGCTGGTGCTGTCCGTCGTCGTCGTCACCGGCTACGCCGGGCAGCTCTCACTCAGTCAGTGGGCACTTGCCGGGTTCGGCGCCTGGGTCTCAGCCCGCCTGGTCGCCGCGTCGCACCAGCCGTTCTGGCTTGCGGCACTCCTCGGCATCCTCGCCGCCATCCCGGCCGGGCTCATCGTCGCGCTTCCCGCGCTGCGCACCCGCGGGGTGAACCTCGCGGTTGCCACGCTCGGCCTGGCGCTGGTGATCCAGAACATGATTCTGAACAACGGCGACCTCACCGGTGGGCTTGACGGAACGAACGTCGGATCACCGAGTCTGTTCGGTATCGACCTCGATCCGATCACCTACCCGCGGCGTTACGCGACCCTTGTCCTGATCATGCTGGTGCTTCTCGGTCTTGTCGTGGCCAACGTCCGGCGGGGCCGTACCGGGCGACGGCTGCTCGCGATCCGCAGCAACGAGCGGGCCGCGGCATCGATCGGCATCGGGGTCTACGGCGCCAAGCTCTACGCGTTCGGCCTGGCGGCCGCGATCGGTGGGATCGGTGGGATCCTCACCGCCTTCCGAAGCCCTACCGTGGTCTTCACGCAGTTCGATGTGTTCGGATCCATCAACGTCGTGATGTATGCGGTGATCGGTGGGATCGGCTGGGCCTCGGGCAGCCTCGCCGGCGCCACCATGGCCGCCGGCGGCATCACAGCCAAGATTGTCGACTCCATCGGCGACATCAGCGGCTGGCTGCCCCTCATCGCGGGCGGCGGCGTCATCCTCACCCTCTTCCAGGCCCCGGACGGCGTGGCCAAGCTCAACTCCGAGGGCTACCAGGCGCTGGTCGCACGGTTGCGGGGACACCGGTCCGCACCGGACGCAGCCACCGCCACGGACGGGACGACCCCCGAAACCACAACCCCCGAAACCACAACCCCCGAAACCACAACCCCCGAAACCACAACCGCCATCCCGGCGCCCTCCCGTAAGCGCCAACCCGCGGTACTCGAGGTGCGCAACCTCAGCGTCCGTTTCGGCGGGGTGCACGCACTGACCGACGTGAGTCTGCGCGTCGAGCCCGGCAAGGTCCTGGGCCTCATCGGCCCCAACGGCGCGGGCAAGACGACACTGCTCGACATCGTCACCGGCTTCACCAAGCCCACCTCGGGCGAGGTCCTGCTCGACGAGCAGCCGATCGTCGGATGGTCCCCGGTCCGCCGGGCCCGGGCTGGGCTCGCCCGGTCGTTCCAGGCCGTCGAACTGTTCCCGGACATGACCGTCCGGGAGAACCTGCTCGCCGCCGCGGACACCCAGGCAGCGCGGTACTACCTGACCGACCTGATTCGCCCCGGCCGGCAGCGGGCGAGCGCACTCATGGACGAGGTCGTCGCGGAGTTCGGGTTGGCGGATCTCCTCGACAAGAAGCCCGCGGAACTGCCGCACGGCCGGGCACGGCTCGTCGGGGTCGCCCGGGCCCTGCTCGCAGACCCCAACGTGCTCTTCCTCGACGAGCCGGCCGCGGGTCTGGACTCGCACGAGAGCGCCGAGATCGGAACCGTCATCCGAGGGATCGCCGAGCGGCGCAACACCGCCGTCCTCCTGGTCGAGCACGACATCCCTCTCGTCCTCGGTATCTGCGACCGCATCGCCGTGCTCGACTTCGGCCGGCTGATTGCGGAAGGATCTCCTGAGGAGATCCGCGTCAACCCGGACGTGATCCGCGCCTACCTTGGCGACGGTTCCTCGGACGAGGGCCTGCCGGACGAGGGCTCCGCCGACGAGGACGTTGCGGACCACGAGCCGACCGCAACAGACACACCAGCACCATCCGACACACCGGCCGACACACCGGCCGACACACCGGCACCATCCGACACACCGGCACCATCCGACACACCGGCCGACGATGACGTTACGGACCACGAGCCGACCGCAACAGACACACCAGCACCATCCGACACACCCGCCGACACGCCGGCCGACACACCGGCCGACGAGGACGTTGCGGACCACGAGCCGACCGCAACAGACACACCAGCACCATCCGACACACCGGCCGACGATGACGTTACGGACCACGAGCCGGCCGCAACAGACACACCGGCACCATCCGACACACCCGCCGACACACCCGCCGACACACCGGCCGACGAGGACGTTACGGACCACGAGCCGGCCGCAACAGACACACCGGCACCATCCGACACGCCGGCCGACGAGGACGTTACGGACCACGAGCCGGCCGCAACAGACAAGACTCCACAGCCAGTCGCCGGACGCAACACGTGACAGAGCAAGGAGCCACGATGACAGCGTTGATCGAAGCCAGAGGACTGTCGGCCGGTTACGGCTCACTCGCGGTCGTGCGCGATCTGGACCTGCAGGTGGGGCCGGGTGAGGTCGTCGCGCTGCTCGGTCCGAACGGCGCGGGCAAGACCACGACGCTGTTGACCCTGTGCGGCGAGCTACCCCCCCTGGGGGGGCAGGTGCTCGCCAGCGGCGAGGTGACAAAGGCCCCGCTGCACCGACGCGCCCGCTCCGGCCTCGGCCTCGTCACCGAGGAACGGTCAGTGTTCATGAGCCTGACCGTCGAGGAGAACCTGCGGGTCAGCGGGAGCGACCCGGCGTTGGCGATGAGCCTCTTCCCCGAGCTCGACCCATTCCGCAAGAGGCGGGTGGGGCTACTGTCCGGAGGGCAACAGCAGATGTTGGCGCTGGCCAGGGCGCTGGGCCGCCGCCCGAGCCTGCTCCTCGCTGACGAGCTTTCGCTCGGGTTGGCGCCCATCATCGTCACGCGGCTGCTGCGTGCGGTACGGGAGGCCGCGGACACCGGTGTCGGCGTGCTCCTCGTCGAGCAGCACATCTCCAAGGCCCTCAAGTTCGCGGACCGGGCCTACGTGATGAGCCGCGGCCGGATCCAGATCAGTGGCTCGGCCGAGGACCTGCGCGGACGGCTCGACGACATCACGCAGTCCTACCTGTCCGGTGCGCCGATGGCCACGGCAGACGCCTGACCCTCGCGGTCAGGCTCCGAAAGAGGAGAACCCCTGGAAGCAGCGTTGCTTCCAGGGGTTCTCCTCGTCGGGCCGGGTTTGTCGTTCAGGCCTCGACCCGGTCCGGCACGGTGAACAAGGAGCGGAAGGTGTCCAACGTGATCGTGTGGCGCACCTCGTCCGAGACGTCCTGGAAGAGCTCGTGCAACGTCTTCTGGGTGTGCCCGTAGGTGCCCTCGAGGTGGGGATAGTCGTCGCCCCACATGACGTTGCGGTAACCCATGGCGGTGACCGCGGGAACGGCGCTGACGTCGTGCTGGAACGACGTGTAGACCTGCCGGTAGATCAGCTCGCTCGGGAGGGCGGACAGCTTCGGCAGCGCCCAGTTGCCGTGCTGGCGGTAGCCCTCGTCCATCCGGTCCGCGAGCGCCGGGACCCAGGATGCGCCGCCCTCGGCGATCAGGATCCGCAGCCTCGGATGCCGGTCGAGCACCCCGGCAGCGACCAGATGGGTGACGACCCGCATGCCGGGGAACGTCGTCTCCACGTAGTTGATGACGGCCCCGCCGGGACCGCGGAACGCCTTCCCGTCCGAACCCGTGCCGATGTGGAAGGCGATCAGGAGGCCCGCCTCCTCGGCGGCCGCCCACACCGGCTCCCACAGTTCCTGGGCGTACTCCAGCCCGTCAGGGACCGTGGTGGGCAGGAACACGCATTGGAAGCCGAGCCCGGCGGCCCGCTGCAGCTCGGTCACGGCGTCCTCGACGGAGGCCATCGACAGGAGTGCTGCGCCGACAAGGCGCGGGGAGACGTCCATGATCTCCTCGCGGCACCAGTCGTTGTAGGCTCGGACGCAGGCGGCGGCAAGCTCCCGGTCCTGGATGAGTACGGTCCACAGGCCCATCGACGGGAAGACGAGCTGACCCCAGATGCCCTCGGAGTCCATGTCCTGGATGCGCAGTGCGACATCGTAGGCACCCGGGGGACGGAACGAGTCCATGAAGTCGTTGAGCGCCCGACGCTGGATGACGTTGTCGACGTAGATGGTCTCGAGTCGGTCGCCGCGCTCGGTACGCGGAGCACGCTCGGCCAACCCTGACGGGAGCCTCGACGTCCACAGGTCCACCGGTTCCAGGAGGTGGGAATCTCCCGAATTCGCCCAGATCTTATCCATGCCGACTCCTCATTCCTGCCCGTGTCCCGTCGGCGCGAGTGCCCTCCGGCCGGACGGCCACTCCTCGGAGACGGTTCTAATTCTCACAATGAGTGTTATTATTTTACAGCACTGCTGTCAAGCGGATGTCGTTGCACAACATGCCCGACACCGAAAGCGCGGCCCGGAGTCGCCGCCACAAACCCGGGCTCCGGACGGACATAACCGACTTCGCGGAAGATCTGCCATCCATCGGATGCGCATCGTGGCCCTCGCATGCAGAACGCAATCACAACGGGAGGAAAAACCATGGCCGGACGTTTCAGCGGAAAGACCGCGATCATCACAGGATCGTCGCGGGGAATCGGCCGGGCGATCGCCTGGCGGCTGGCCTCCGAGGGCGCCGGGGTCGTCCTCAACGCCCGCAGCACCGACGACCTGGACTCGGCCCGCAAGGACTTCGAAGCCGCCGGGTACGACGTCGCCGCCGTAACGGCGGACGTGGTCGAACCGGACGCGCCGGCCGCACTGGTCGCGGCGGCCACCGAGCGGTTCGGCCGGATCGATTTACTGGTCAACAACCTGGGGCTGAGCACCTACCTGGGACGGCCGCACCTCGCGGACCGGGACAGCTTCGCCCACGATGTCGTCGGCAACTCCTGGATCACCGTCGGGATGATCCAGGAGGCGATGAAGGCGGGCCTCGCCGACGGCGGCGGCGCCGTGGTGAACCTGTCCGCGATCAGTATCCGCAAACTGGTTCCGTACGCCGCCGTCTACACGGCGGGCAAGGCCGCGCTCGAGGCGCTCACCCGTGACCTGGCGCTCGACCTCGGCCCCGAAGGCGTCCGGGTGAACGCGATCGCCCCCGGCCTGGTGAAGACCGACGGCTCGCGTTTCGTCTGGGAGGGCAGGGAAGAGCTGCAGTCACGGGCGGTGCCGCTGGGACGTCTCGGCGAACCGGACGACATCGCCGCCGTGGTCGCCTTCCTGCTGTCCGCCGACGCATCCTGGGTCACCGGTCAGGTGATCGACGTGGACGGCGGTGCGGTGCTGGCGCCGGGCGAGTTCGCGCACCCCGACTGACAGGCCCTGACTGCCAGGGAGGTCACGAGGTGGCGATCGCCGTCGCCTCGGTCACGGCGGCTTCGCTGAGCACCCAGTCGGCCGCCGCGACGTTGCTGAGGACCTGCGCGGGCGAAGTCACGCCGGCGATCACCGATGCCACCGCCGGCTGCGCGACCAGCCAGGCGATGGCCAGCTCCAGCAGGGTGTGGCCGTCCTGGCGGGCCAGCTTCCCGAAGGCGTCCAACCGGTCGTGGGTGCGGTCGGAGAGGATCTTACCGACGACATCGGGGGCGACGTGATCCCCGAGCCGGGTGCCCTCGGGCGGCGGCTGTCCCCGGCGGTACTTGCCGGTGAGGACGCCCGAGGCAAGGGGGAAGAACGGCAGGAACGCCATCCCATGAGCGGTGGCAGCTGGCACCGTGTCCCCGAGCGCTTGCGGGCGCAGCAGGTTGAGCCGGTTCTGGACGCTGGCGAACGGCCGCAGGCCGTGGCTTTCCGCGACGGATGCCGCCTCGTCGATCTGGGCCGCGCTGACGTTCGCGCATCCGATCTCTCTGACCTTGCCCGCCTGGACGAGCGCGTCGAGGGCACCGAGTGTCTCCTCGATCGGCACGGTCGGATCGGGAAAGTGCAGCTGGTAGAGGTCGATGTGGTCGGTGCGCAGGCGGCGCAGGCTGGCCTCGACGGCGGTGGCGATCCACCGGGGGCCGGCACCCCCCTCGCCGGGCGCGGCGCCGTAGGTCGACCCGAACTTCGTCGCGATGACGACGTCGTCGCGACGCCGGCCCAGCAGCCGCCCGAGCAGCTCCTCGGAAGCACCGGCGCCGTACTCGTCGGCGGTGTCGAAGAAGGTCACGCCATGCTCGATGGCGGTGTCGAGGATGGCCGCGGTCCTGGCCTCGTCGCAGGTGGTCCCGAGCTGGTTACAGCCCAGGCCGACGACCGAGACCTCCAGGCTGCCGATCTGTCGCGTGCGCATGCCCGCTCCCTTGGTGGTCATCGATCGGAAGCGCGGGGCGCACCAGAGGGCTCACGTGGGAGTCCGAGGACCCGCTCGCCGATGATGTTGCGCTGCACTTCCGACGATCCCGCATAGATCGTGTGGCTACGGCTGAACAGGAAACTGTAAAGGAGCTCCTCGCGGGCATCCCCGCCCGTCGCCGAATCGCCGCCGGTCACCATGGCCTGCGGGCCGAGGACGTCGGTGGCGAGCTCGCCGAGACGCTGGTGCCAGCGCGACCACTGCAGTTTGCCCGTGGACGCCTCAGGGCCCGGTGGCTTTCCGGCGAGGGCCCGACCGATCGCGCGCATGCCGGTCTGGCGCATCACCTCGAGACCGACATAGGCGTCGGCCAGCCGGTCCCGCAGCACCGGGTCACGGTCGACGCCCCGGTCGCGGGCCACATCGACGAGACGCCAGTACTCCGCGGCGAAGCGCAGCTGCTGCCCGAGGAAAGCGGTGCCGCGTTCGAAGCCGAGCGTGCCGTTGACCACCTTCCAGCCGTTCCCGACGCCCCCCACGACAAGGTCGGCGCGGGTTCGCGCGCCGTCGAGGAACACCTCGTTGAACTCGGCCGTACCGGTGATCTGACGGATCGGCCGGATCTCCACCCCGGGCTGGTTCATCGGGCAGAGCAGGAAGGACAGCCCTCTGTGCTTCGGGGCGCCCGGATCCGTCCGGGCGAGAACGAAGATCCAGTCTGCGAGGTGGGCCAGGCTCGTCCAGACCTTCTGACCGGTGATGACCCATTCATCACCGTCGAGAACCGCGGCGGTCTTCACATTGGCGAGGTCGGACCCGGCCTCGGGTTCGCTGAAGCCCTGGCACCAGAACTCCTCCGCCCGCAGGATCGGGGGCAGGAAACGCGCCCGCTGCTCGTCGGTGCCGAAGGCCATCACCGTGGGCCCCAGCAGCTGCTCCCCGAAGAAACCGACCCGGATCGGACCGTTCGCCCGCGCGTACTCCTCGTTGAAGACCAGCTGCTGCCACAGGGACAGATCCCGGCCGCCGAACTGCCTGGGCCAGGCCGTGCCGATCCACCCACCGGCGGCCAACTCCCGCTCCCACCGGCGCCGGACCCCCAGTTCGGCCGGGCCGCCCAGGTCGTTGCCCGTGCCCAACGCGGCGAACTCACCGACAAGATGGGCGGACAACCACGAGCGCACCTCGGCTCGGAACTCGGTGTCCGTGTCCGTGTCCGTGTCCGTGTCGTCGGACGGTACGCTGGCGTTCGCACCGGCACTGGCCTCCGTTACGGCCATGTCGGTCCTCCTCGCGATCGTCGGGGCCTGCGGGCGTGCTCCACACCCCTGCGTTGTCTCATGGTTCGCATCCGGTATGTCCTGCGCCCAGGAGCGCCAGGGCGCTTTCGATCAGCCCGGGGATCTGCGCCGCGTAGCGCTCGCGGGAAGGGTCCGGGCTGGACCGCCTCCGGTTGTGCTTGACGATGAGGGACAGCGTCGCCGCCGACTTGAACAGGACGAGCGCGTCGAACCAGACCAGATCAGGCACGTTCCCGCCCCGGGCCTGCTCATAGGCGGCAAGGACGGTCTCGGTGGACGGCAGACCCGGAGGGTCGTAAAAGGCGAGAGCGTTGCCTTTGACCCTGCTCATCGACAGGAACCACGCGAGGTCGAGCCGCGGGTCCCCCACCGACCAGATCTCCCAGTCGATGACGGCGGCGATGTCGCCATCGACCGCGAGCATGTTGCCGAGACGCCAGTCACCGTGCACGACGACCGGGGGCAGCTCCTCGGGCTGCCGTGCGCGCAGGACCGCGGCGCACTCGGAATGCCGTGGGCGTAGTGCCTCCTCGACCGTGTCCAGGGCACGCTCCCAACGATCCACCTCGGCCTGCAGGGACCCCGGCGGTTCGTCGTCCAACCCCAGTGCGGCGGGTGGGACGGCCTGCATCGCGGCCAGCATGCGCGCGGCGGCGGTGAACCGACCTGCGACGGCGGTCGCGGGGAGGTCTCGGGGCGGGTCGGTCGTCGGCTCGTAGGAGTCCCCCGCGACGAAGTCCATCGCGAACAGTGGTGGAACGGCCGGTGGGACGCCCTGGTCGTCGAACAGCACCCGGGGCACCCGCACGTCCGGCACCGGGGCGAGCGCGCGCAGCAGCCGAGCCTGACGCAGAACGTCACGGTTACGGACGGGAGGCACCCCCGGCGTGGCGACCTTGAGGACAACCTGGCGGAGCACGCCGTCGCGGTACGCCAGTGACGCGGCAAAGGTGTGGCCCGAGTGACCGCCGGTCAACTCGGTCAGGTCGTCGACACTCACCGCATCAGCACTCGCAGTGGACGCCGACAGCACCCGCCGTGCCAGTTCGTCGCGATCGATGACGGGTACCTGCGCGGTCACACCCGGCTCCCCGTAGCGGCAATGCCCCAACCAGCCAGCACCTCGTCGAGACTCGCCTCGACCGGCCCGGGTGGGGTGGACGCGGGGGTGCGGCTGAAACGTGGGGCGGGCGCCGGGCGGACCACTCCCCCGCTGTCGGTGAAGGTCCCGCGGCGCGCGAGGTGCGGATGCGAAGGCGCCTCGTCCATCGAGAGCACCGGGGCGAAGCACGCGTCGGTGTGCTCCAGCAGTGCGCACCACTCGTCGCGGGTCCGGGTCCTGAACACCTCGGCGAGTCGCGCCTTCATCGGTCGCCAGTCGGACCTGTCCCACTGCGTCGCCAGGTCCACCGGGTCGAGCCCGACCAGTTCCAGCAGCTTGCGGTAGAAGTTGTTCTCCATCGCGCCGACCGCGACGTGGCGGCCGTCCGCGGTCTCGTAGACGTTGTAGAAGGGGGCTCCGGTGTCCATGGCGTTGGTGCCCCGTGGGCCGTCCCACATGCCGATCGCGCGCATCTCGTGCGCCATCATCATCAGCAGCGCGGCACCGTCGACCATGGCCGCGTCGATCACCTGGCCGAGGCCTGACGCCCGTGCCTCGAACAGCGCGCACATCACGCCGAAGGCGAGCAGCATCCCACCCCCGCCGAAGTCTCCGACGAGGTTCAGCGGCGGGACCGGCGCCTGCCCCTCACGCCCGATCGGGTCCAGCGCGCCCGCGAGCGCGATGTAGTTGATGTCGTGGCCGGCGGCCCGGGCGTAGGGACCGTCCTGGCCCCAACCGGTCATCCGCCCGTAGACGAGGCGGGGGTTACGGGCGAGGCAGACTTCGGGTCCGACCCCGAGCCGCTCGGCCACTCCGGGGCGGTAACCCTCGATGAAGGCGTCCGCGACGTCGGTGAGCGCGAGCACGGCGGCCACGTCGGCCGGGTCCTTGAGGTCGACGGTGACGGTCCGCCTGCCGCGGGCGAGCAGGACGGGTACCGGCTCGGCCCTGGAGTCCGGCGAGCGGTCCACCGAGACGACGTCCGCCCCCATGTCCGCGAGCAGCATCGCGGCGAACGGACCGGGGCCCTGGCCGGCGAGCTCGACCACCCGCACCCCGCGAAGCGGCCCGCCGGATCCGGTTACCTGGTTGTCGGTCATGTCACGCGCCCATCTCGTCGACCGGCCCGTCTCGTCGACCGACCCGGTCACCTGTTGCCGAAAAGATCACTTGTTGCCGAAGACCGGGGCGCGCTTCCCGAGGAAGGCAGCCTCCGCCTCGCGGCAGTCCTCGGTGAGGCTGGCCAGAATCTGGGTGCGGTTCTCCAGCTCCATGGCGGCGGCGAGGCTCGGGGCATCGATGTTGTTCCAGAGCACCTGCTTGGTCATCCGGACGCCGAAGGGACTGTTGGCCACGATCGCGGACGCAATCGACAGCGCCTCGTCCACGACCTTGCCGTCGTCGACGATCCGCAGGACAAGGCCGTTGTCATGCGCCTCCTGCGCGTCGATCAACCGACCGGTCAGCATCATCTCGGCCGCCGCGGTCGGCCCGACTATCCGCGGCAGCAGGTAGCTGGTGCCCATGTCGGCACCGGACAGGCCGATCCGGACGAACGCGACGTTGAAACGGGCGGAGCGCGCGGCGACCCTGATGTCGGCAGCGAGCGCCAGCGACAGGCCCGCTCCGGATGCCGGGCCGTTGACCGCGGCGATGACCGCCTGGGGGAGTTCGTGGATGGCCCTGATCAGGTGGGACGCGCGCGACTGCCAGGCCATCCCGAACTGGATCCGGCCGAGCTCCGACGCTGACGGGTCCGCGCCGAGGTCGCGAAGGTCCTGCCCGGAGCAGAAGCCCCGGCCCGCCCCGGTGATGACCAGGACCCGGGTCGAGACGTCCTGGGACAGCGCGGCGACGGCATCCTCGATCTCGTCGTACATCTTCAGCGTGATCGCGTTGAGTCGGTCCGGTCTGTTGAGGGTGAGGACGGTGACGTGCGGAGCCACTTCCTCGACGCTGATGGTCTCCATCGCTTCACCACTCCTTCGGCCGGGGCGGACTGTAAACCCCTGGGACAACATGCACGACCCACAGACAACACAGGGTGAAACACCGGAAACATGGGGCAACCAAACCGTCCGTATCAGGACGGATGCCGTCGGGATCGTGGCTGCAGACGCTACGCTTGATCGCACTTGTAGTGCAATGCGCTTGATAGTCTAACTCTAAGATCGGACGCGCCTGGCGGGGAGACGGTGACAGGTGAAGGTCGATTCGGGTGGGGTGGTCGGTCCGACAGGCGCGGCAGCCCTGGCGCAGGACGCCCAGGCTCGAGGCTATGACGGCCTCTGGCTCGGCGAGACCGCACACGACCCGCTGATCGGCGTGGCCCTCGCGGCGGCGGGCACGACCCGCATCGAGGTCGGGACGAGCATCACGGTCGCCTTCGCCCGCAACCCCATGAACCTCGCGGTGGCCGCGAACGATCTCCAACTGGTCGGCGGCGGCCGGTTCCTCCTCGGGCTCGGCACTCAGATCAAGCCCCACATCACGCGCCGTTTCAGCATGCCCTGGTCGCAGCCGGCCGCCCGCATGCGTGAGCTCGTCCTGGCGATCCGGGCGATCTGGGACTGCTGGAACGACGGCGCCGCCCTCGACTTCCGCGGTGAGTTCTACACCCATACGCTCATGACGCCCTTCTTCGATCCCGGACCGAACCCGCACGGACGTCCGCCCGTGCTCCTCGCGGGCGTGGGTGAACTCATGACGAAGGTCGCGGGCGAGGTCGCCGACGGTTTCCTCTGCCATCCCTTCACGACCGAACGGTTCCTGCGGGAGGTGACGGTGCCGGCGCTGGCCACCGGACGCGCACTGACCACGGGACGCACTCTGGCCACGGGACACGCACTGGCCACGGGACACGCACTGGCCACGGGACACGCACTGGCCACGGGACGCACGTCCGCCGGCGGGACCCTGGATGGTTTCACCATCACCGGGGCGCCCTTCGTCGTCACCGGCCGCGACGAGCAGGAACTCGCCGCCGCCGCGCGCGGGACGCGCAAGCAGCTGGCGTTCTACGCCTCCACCCCCGCCTACCGGCCCGTCCTGGAGATACACGGCTGGGGTGACCTACAGGAGGAGCTCAACCTGCTGTCCAAGCGGGGCGCATGGGACGAGATGGGCGACCTCGTCGATGACGAGGTGCTGAACACCTTCGCCGTCGTGGGTGAGCCCGACAAGGTCGCCTCTGAAATCATCCGGCGCTACGGCGACGTCATGACCCGGATCACCCTCAACACCCCGTACGAGTCCGACCAGTTGCTGTGGCCCGACATCGTCGCGGCCCTACAGGCGTCATAGACGGCCCTACAAGCGTCATAGAAGGAAGCGGTCCATGCCCTCTATAGCAGTCATGTTCACCTTCTCGGTGCCACCGGAAAAGGCCGACGAGGCGATCGGGATCCTGGACGAGATCAGCACGGCCATGAAGGCCGAGGAACCGGATGCCCTGGTGCACGTCTCCCACCAGCGCGCCGACAAGCCGGGGTCCTTCGCCTTCTACGAGCTGTACCCGGACGAAACGGCTTTCGAGGCCCACGGAAAGGGCCCGGTCATGCGGGAGGTCGGCGCACGGCTGAACGCGCTGATGGAACAGCCGGGCAAGGGTTTCATCCTCACCCCCGTCGCCGGTGTCGGGCTGCCCATCTGAACCAGAACGGCGGCGCGCCCACACCCACACCCACACCCACGGGAAAAGGGTCTCGGTATCCCTCAGAAGGGTGGCGGATCCAGCCC
>NZ_CAKKTK010000053.1:0-32928 GCF_920656135.1 Frankia sp. Cppng1_Ct_nod
GTCCAGGGTGGACATGACCAGGCCCGCGCCGTTACCGATGATCCCGACCTGACCGGACAGCTTGACGTAGTTGAGGCCCTTCTCCTTGGCCTTCTGCTCCAGCGGATCCACCGCGGAGACGTCCACGAACCCGGTGTGATCCGGATGCCGGAAAGAGGCGTTCTCGTCCAGGCTGACCTTGCCGTCCAGGGCCACCACCCGGCCGTCAGCGGTCAGGATCAGCGGGTTGACCTCGACGAGGGTCGCGTCGGACCGGACGAAGACGTCCCACAGCTTCACCAGGAGCTCGGTGGCACCGTCAAGGGCTGCCTCAGGCAGCTTCGCCGCGACCGCGATCTGGCGGGCGACGGTGGCGTCGACCCCGGTCAGCGGGTCGATCGGGATGCGGGCGAGCGCCTCCGGCTTGGTCGCCGCAACCTCCTCGATCTCCATCCCACCCTCACGGGAGCACATGGCGAGAAAGGTCCGGTTCGCCCGGTCGAGGAGGAACGAGGCGTAGTACTCCTCGGCGATGTTGCTCGCCTGCTCCACGAGTACCGAGTGAACGGTGTGACCCTTGATGTCCATACCAAGGATCGCGGACGCCTTGGCGGTGGCGTCGTCCGGCCCGTCGGCAACCTTCACCCCGCCTGCCTTGCCGCGGCCGCCGGCCTTGACCTGCGCTTTGACAACGACGCGTCCGCCGAGGTCGGTAGCGATGGCGCGCGCCTCGTCCGGAGTCGTGGCGACCTTGCCGGTGGGCACAGGCACGCCGTGATCGGCGAACAGCTTCTTCGCCTGATATTCGAAGAGATCCACAGTCCGTCCAGTCGGATACGAGATCGGTGGTCAGAGTCGAAGGTTCGAAGTTCGAAAAAGTCAGAGTCGCCCCGAGCCTACCGAGGTGTCCGTCTCGGCCTGTCCTGCTCTTGCCGCGACGGTCGGTCACGTATGTCCGAGGTCCGCACCATCATCACTCGGACGGTGCCCCGAGCGCCTTACTTTGTGGCGGCCGACACCGCGATCACAATGATCACAACGGCTGTTGTTCCAATCCGGCCCAACGCGATCCCGATGATGGCAACGATAGCGCCATGCACACCCTATGTAAGGGTACGATCACTATCCGTCTGTTCGAAAGTGGCCGTGGAGCACGACGCGGAACATCCACCCGACGCCGCGGTGTGGTCAGGATGCGTGGACCGTGGCCACCCGTGACCGGATCCAGGCGACGATCTCGCTTGTCGTCGTTCCCGGAGTGAAGACCTCTCCTACGCCCAACGCCTTCAGTTCGGGAATGTCGGCGTCCGGGATGATCCCGCCGCCGGTCACCACGATGTCGGTCGCGCCGCGTTCCGCCAGCAGTTCCATCAGACGGGCGAACAGGGTCATGTGCGCTCCCGAGAGCACCGAGAGACCGATGCAGTCCGCATCCTCCTGGATGGCGGTCTCGACGATCTGCTCCGGCGTCTGGTGCAGACCGGTGTAGACGACCTCCATGCCCGCGTCCCGTAGTGCGCGCGCAACCACCTTGGCTCCTCGATCATGGCCGTCAAGACCCGGCTTGGCAACCACCACCCGGATCCGCTCACCGAGCTCGCTCACGCCGCCTCCTTGCATCCCCTGACATGATCTCCAACGGATGCTAGCGGGGGGCGGTCGGAGAAGCACGCCATTGCGACCGGGCTCGCGGCAGGCCACGGGTGGTTGACCAGGAAGCGGGAGTCGACAGTGCCCGGGTCCGTTTGTACTCTCGGTCACGGTAGGCGCCTGGTGATCCCTGGAGCCGCCTGCGGCACGAGAGAAAGCGACTCCCCACGGGTCATCACCCAGGTCGCCACCTCGCGCGCGACCTGGGACCCCGGTCGCGCGGTCCACCGACTCCCCCTGATCGCGCCGCCAGCAGTTCTTCCGACGGCTATCTGCGCACGGACGGAGAAGAAGCAATCGGAAAGCGTCGACTGAGCCGGATGGGCGCGGCAGCAGGCAGAGTCACCCGGTCCGTAGGTACAGGCACGGTCCATCGCGGCGCACAGGTGCGCCGCGGTCTGCTCGATGCACCGGGCACGGTGCGCGGGATCGCCGTGGAAGCCACGTGGCTGGCAACCCACGTCGCGTTCTACCCGGTCGGGGTCGTCTCGGAGAAACTGCGCGAACCCGCCGACCGTTACACCCTCGAAGGACTCTCCCCACTGCGGCGTGGGCTGCTCGTCGGCGACATCGAAGCCGCGGGCACACCGATCCTGCTGGTCCATGGACTGATCGACAACAGGTCGATCTTCACTCGGCTACGCCGGTCGTTGCACCGGCGGGGATTCGGGCGAGTCGCCACGGTGAACCTGCCCCTGTTCACCTCGGACGTGCCCTCGGCGGCCCGGCGGCTTGCCGCGGTGGTCGAAACAATGTGCGAGCAGACCGGCTATGTACGCCTGCACATCGTCGCGCACTCGCTCGGTGGCCTGGTCGCACGTTACTACGTACAGAAACTCGGTGGCGATGCCCGCGTCCACACGCTCGTGACGCTGGGAACCCCCCATGAAGGCACCCACCTGGCCCGACTGCTCCCGCCGATGGTGCCATACACGCTCCTGCGCCAGCTGCGCCCGGACTCGGACGTGATCCGCGAGCTCGCCGGACCGGCACCCGGATGCCGGACGCGGTTCGTGGCGTTCTCCGGGGAGCTGGACATGGTGGTGCGTCCGACCGAGTCGGCCCTTCTGCACCACCCGGATCTCAGCGTCCGCAATGTGTGTCTCCCCGACGTGGGTCACCACTCACTGCCGTTCAACATCGAGGTCGTGCACCAGATCGCGACCACCCTGGCCCATCTGGACGACACCGTCGAGTACATCGGTATCCATAAGGAACGACAACCGGAGTCGCCGGCACAGCCAGAAGCCCTGTAGGACGCACCGGCCCTACGGTCCACACAGCCCGCCTCGCCGGATCCTCACCGGATCCGATCGTTTTCCGATGATCGGATCGGTTTGGCGCGATCAATAAAGATCCACCAATGGCGATTACACCAGGCAACCGGTATCTGACGTAACGTCTCGATGTCCGTATCGGGTACGGGGTGGCGGCAAAGTCCCGATTTGGTCGGTGTAGCGTTCCAAGCGGTTTACAGGATCCCCCCTCATGCCACGTTCAGACGTGGCATGAGCCTTGTCGGCCAACAGGAGCGTGAGTCCGGGTTGTCGCAACCCCCAGCCCACGCTTCCGGGCGGCACCGCGGCAACGGTGAGCCCGCGAAGCGTGGCAAGCCGGCCGGTGTCCGCCGTCGGACGATGTCGATCTCACAGGTACGCCGGACCGGAGTCGCCTCCGCTGTCGTTTCCACGCTCGGCATCGCCATGGTCAACACAACCGGCATCGCGCACTCGGAGCCACCGAGCCTGGCCGAACTGCGAACCGCCGGGACGATCTCCGCAGCCGGGTCCTCCCAGACCGACGACGCGACCGACGACCTGAGCGATCCGACCCTGGTCGGACAGCAGCACAGCGACGACGCGGCCATGCAGCGCCGGGCGCAGGCCGACCGCGTCGACCGCGACCAGGCCCTGGCCCAGTTGTCCATCCTGCTTGTGCAGCAACGAGCCGCCGCCGAGCGCACCGGGCGCCGGCAGGACGAGACGCAGCGCTGGGTCCGGCCGATCGAGGCATACCTGACCCAACGGTTCGGCGGCGCCAACGGACACCCCGGCATCGACCTCGGGGCGGCGTACGGAACCCCGATCGTCGCCGCCCATGGCGGCACTGTCATCTACGCGGGATGGGAGTCCGGTTACGGCAATTTCGTGCAGATCATGCACGAGAACAAGGTCGTCACCTGCTACGGACATCTGGCCCGGCTCGACGTTCGGGTCGGCCAGGTCGTCACGACGGGCCAGCAGATCGGCCTGGAGGGGTCGACCGGGCACTCCACCGGCCCGCACCTGCACTTCGAGGTCCGGCTCAACGGGCAGGACGGGACCAAGATCGACCCACTGGCATGGCTCATCGAGCATGGGGTCACCTACTGACTTCCCCCAAATAGCCGCTTCGCGACCATTTGGGGACCCCTGTGTCTTCGGCCGGCCGCCATCCATGGCCCGTCGATCCGCTCCGCGAATCGACGTAACACAAAAATCAGCACGCCAAGCCGCTTCGCGACCATTTGGGGACGCAAGGAGACTCAGAGCTTTTCGATCGGGGTGTAGCGCAGAAGCAGACGCTTGGTTCCCGTTCCATCCCCGAAGTCGACGCTCGCCTCGATGTTCTCACCCGACCCCGCCATCGCGACGACCAGGCCCAGACCGAACGTGTCGTGATTGACCCGGTCACCGGTGGAGAGGTTGGGAATCGGGCGCGCGACCGCCGCTGGTCGGCGTCCCGGCAACCCCCCGACCTTCCCACCGGAGGGCCGCGACGACGCCCAGCTCGACGCGGACGCCTGCGGCGGGGGTGCCGGGGGCCTCGGCTGTTCGAGACGCCGCCAGTCGACAAGCTCGGACGGCACCTCGTCGAGAAAGCGCGACGGCGGGTTGTATGCCGGCTGGCCCCAGGCGCTGCGGATCTGAGCCCGCGTGAGATACAGGCGGGCGCGGGCCCGAGTGATGCCGACGTACGCGAGGCGACGTTCCTCTTCGAGTTCGGTCGAGTCACCGAGCGTGCGCATGTGCGGAAAAACGCCTTCCTCCAGCCCGGTCAGGAACACCACCGGGAACTCCAGCCCCTTTGCGCTGTGCAGCGTCATCAGGGTGACGACCCCGTCCGTGCCCTCCTGGTCGTCGCCCCCCTGATCGTCAGGACCCGGAACCTGGTCTGCGTCAGCCACCAGGGAGACCTGCTCGAGGAAGTCCGCGACCGACCCGTCCGGGAAGCGCTCGACGAACTCCCGGGCTACGCTGACGAACTCCTGGAGGTTCTCCACCCGTCCCTCGGACTCGATGGTGTCCTGCGCGGTCAGTTCGGACAGGTATCCGGTCCGTTCCAGCGCCGCTTCCAGTGCCGCGACCGGGCCGTCGTCCGCGACTGTCCGCAGCTCGGCAAGCAGATCGGAGAATCCACGGACCGCGTTCGCCGACCGTGTGGCCAGACCCGGGACCTCGCTGACCCGTTGCAGGGCTTCGGCAAACGAGATCCGTTCCCGATCGGCGAAGGCGGCGAGCATTGCCTCGGCGCGGTCCCCGATGCCACGCTTGGGTACGTTGAGGATGCGTCGCAGGTTCACTGTGTCCGTGGGATTGGCCAGCACCCGCAGATAGGCGAGAAGGTCCCGGACCTCACGCCGCTCGTAGAAACGCACCCCGCCGATCAGCCGATAGGGTAGGCCGACCCGCACGAAGAGCTCTTCAAACACACGGCTCTGGGCATTGGTGCGGTAGAAGACGGCGACCTCACCCGGACGGGCGAGTTCAGCGTCTCCGAGCCGGTCGACCTCGGTGGCGACGAAAGCAGCCTCATCGTGTTCGTTTTCGGCGACATAACCGACAATCTTTTCGCCGTCGCCGGCGTCCGACCACAGCCGTTTGGGCTTACGCCGGTCGTTACGGGCGATCACCGCGTTCGCCGCGGACAGGATCGTCTGGGTCGACCGGTAGTTCTGCTCCAACATGACCACGGCGGCGTCAGAATAATCCTGCTCGAACTCGACGATGTTGCGGATGTTCGCGCCCCGGAAGGCATATATCGACTGGTCCGCGTCACCGACCACACACAGTTCAGCAAGTTCCACCTTGTCGCCGCCGGCAGCCGGAGCTGTTCCCGGCCGAACCGGCTCACCATCGACCGTGAGCGGGGACATGCGTCCCGCCAGTTCCCGGACAAGGACGTACTGGGCGTGGTTGGTGTCCTGGTACTCGTCGACGAGGACATGACGGAAACGGCGACGGTAGTGTTCGGCGACATCCGGAAACGCCTGCAGCAGGTTCACCGTGGTCATGATGAGATCGTCGAAGTCGAACGCGTTGGCCTCCACCAGCCGACGCTGGTAGCTGCCGTAAACCTCAGCGGTGGTGCGTTCGACGTGGTTGGATGCCTTGTCCCGGGCGGTCTCCCAGTCGACCAGCTCGTTCTTGAGGTTGCTGATCGCGGTGGCGAGCGCGCGTGCCGGGTACCGCTTCGGGTCGACGTCCAGATCGCGGGCGACCAGCGTGATCAGGCGCTGTGCATCCGCCGCGTCATAGATCGAGAAGCTGGTGGTGAACCCGAGCCGTTTCGCCTCCGACCGCAGAATGCGGACGCAGGCGGAATGGAAGGTACTCACCCACATCGCCCGCGTGCGCGCGCCGACCAGAGCGGCGACCCGCTCCTTCATCTCGTTCGCGGCCTTGTTGGTAAAGGTGATCGCCAAAATTTCGGTGGCCTGGACGCCGCGCGCCGCCAGCAGGTAGGCGATCCGGTTCGTCAGTACCCGGGTCTTACCCGACCCGGCGCCCGCGACGACGAGCAGCGGCGAACCCTCGTGGACGACCGCGGCCCGCTGCTGCGAGTTCAGCCCCTCCAGCAACGAGCCGGGATCGAGCCGTGGCGCGGGACGGCCGGGCGGCCCGTCCGGTGCCGGGTCCGCGGTCGGGCCGGAGCCGTACAGGGTGTCGCTGTACGGGGCATCGCCGAAGTGAGCGGATGGGCCACCGAAAGGAGTACTCATGACAGGTCGATCGTATGTTCGGCGTCCGACACATCGGACAGACAGTGGTACACGTTCCCCACCCTACGAGGCACCCTCCAGCGTCACGACCGCGCGTAGCGTCCAGGCCGCACAGGCGCGGTCGAGTGGACCGGATGTCCCCCCTCATCGCACATCCCCCGTCGCGCCCCGTCGCGCCCCGTCGCGCAGTGTGGGTAGTGGCCCGCGCGCCGGGCACGGCTTATGCGAAACGGACAAAAAGTACACAAGGCTGGAGCGGAAGTCACTGCCGGCCCGTTTGACGATCGCCCGTGTTCGAGAGCAAGCTGAGAAGGTGCCGCAGCACCTTATGATCATTAACTAGGCGCGCGAACCCGACTCACGGGCCGCGCGCCTCGCCCTCCTGCCATTTCGGCAGGGGGCTTTTTTGTTGCTGCGGTCACGCCAGAGGTGGCCGCCCGAGCCATCGGGAGACCATCGATGAGCCGACCAGCCGCCACCGCGGCACACGCCACCAGCGCCGACGGTCCTACCGACCCCGCCAGCACCCCGCCCAGACCCGTCCCGCCCACAGCCGGCCAGGTCGGCCGTCAACCGGACGTGGACATCGACACCGCGCACATCGACACCCTGGACATCGAGGTCGACCGGGCTGCCGCCGTCCTCGCGCCAGTGGCCCGGCGGACCAGGGTTGTGCCCAGCGCGCACCTGTCCCAGCTGACCGGCGTGCCGGTCTGGTTGAAGTGCGAACACGAACAGCACACCGCGTCGTTCAAGTTGCGCGGTGCATTCACCAGGATCGCCCTTGCCGACCCCGCGGTACGCGCACGTGGCGTGGTCGCGGCCAGCGCAGGCAACCACGCCCAGGGCGTGGCGTATGCGGCGGCCCACTTCGACGTACCCGCGACGATCTTTGTTCCGGAAGGGGCAAACCCGATCAAGGTCGCCCGCACCCGACGCCTCGGCGCCCGGGTCGAGCAGGTACCCGGCGGAATCGATGCCGCATTGCTCGCCGCGCAGGCCACCGCCCACGACAGCGGCGGCCTGCTCGTCCACCCCTTCGACGATCCGGTCGTGATCGCCGGGCAGGGCACGATCGGCCTTGAACTGCTGGACCAGGTCCCGGGCCTGCGCACGGTCCTGGTCGGCGTCGGCGGCGGCGGGCTGATCACCGGCATCGCGACGGCGATCAGGCAACGCCGCGCCAACGTGCGGGTGATCGGCGTCCAGGCCACAGGTGCACCCGCCTTCGCTCGGTCGTGGCGCTCAGGGCACCGGCTATGGATACCTCCGGTGACCCTCGCCGACGGGATCGCCGTGGGCAGCGCCGGTGATCTGACGCTGGCACTTGCGGCCAAGGTGGTGGACGACGTGGTCACGGTGGACGAGGACTCGTTCTGGGAGGCGATGGTGAGTCTGCTGCGTGCCGACGGTCAGCGCGTGGAACCTGCCGGTGCCGCCGGGACAGCGGCGCTGCTGCGCTATCCAGGTCTTGCACAGGGCCCTACCGTGGTGATCCTCTCCGGCGGCAACGTCGACTCCGCCACCGCCCGCCGCGTCCGGGCTCTCGCCGCCGAGCCCCTGGACCCCCCCGCGGCCTGATGGGCGCGTTCCCCCGCTGCCCTGCCGTTCCCTGTCGGCCATTCCCCGGTCGGTGCCCCGGACTATTCCCACTCGATGGTGCCGGGAGGCTTCGAGGTGATGTCGTACACCACCCGGTTCACCTGCGCAACCTCGTTGACCACCCGGCCCGAGATACGTTCCAGCAGGTCGTAGGGCAGTCGAGCCCAGTCTGCGGTCATCGCGTCCTCACTGGTCACCGCACGCAGGACGACCGGGTGCCCGTAGGTACGCTCATCCCCCTGCACCCCCACCGAACGGACGTCTGCCAGCAACACGGCGAACACCTGCCAGATCTCGCGGTCCAGACCCGCGCGACGGACCTCCTCCCGTACGATCTCGTCCGCGGTCCGCAGCGCTTCCAGGCGTTCCGGGGTGACCTCACCGATGATCCGGACGGCAAGACCCGGCCCGGGGAACGGCTGTCGCCAGACAATCTCCTCGGGTAGCCCGAGTTCCTCGCCGAGCTGGCGAACCTCGTCCTTGAACAACGTGCGCAACGGCTCCACCAGGGTGAAACGCAGATCCTCGGGGAGCCCACCGACGTTGTGGTGCGACTTGATCTTTGCCGCGGTCGGTGACCCCGACTCGATGACATCTGGATACAACGTGCCCTGTACAAGGAACTCGATCTGGGATCCCTCGGCCTCGGCCCGCGCTTCCAGTGCACGGGCCGCATCCTCGAAGACCCGGATGAACTCCCGACCGATGATCTTCCGCTTCCGCTCCGGGTCGGTGACGCCGGCGAGCGCCGCGGCAAACCGGTCAGCGGCCTTGACATGCACCAGCTCCACCCCGGTAGAGGCGACGAAGTCCTGCTCCACCTGCTCCGCCTCGCCTGCACGCAACAACCCGTGATCGACGAACACGCACGTCAGTTGATCGCCAACAGCCCGGTGCACCACCGCTGCAGCCACCGCCGAGTCCACCCCGCCGGACAGTCCGCAGATCGCCCGCGCGTCGCCGACCCGGGCTCGAACCGCAGCCACCGCCTCGTCCGCGATGTTGACCATCGTCCAGTTCGGCCGGCAGCCGGCGCCGGCGAACAGGAAGTGGCGCAGCACGTCCATCCCCCGGTCGGTGTGGACCACCTCCGGGTGGAACTGGACACCGAACAGTCGGCGTCCGAGGTCCTCGAAGGCCGCCACCGGCGTCGACGGCGTGGACGCGGTGACCACGAAACCGGGCGGGGCCGCCGTCACCGAGTCGCCGTGAGACATCCACACCTGCTGGGCGGGCGGCAGATGCGCGAACAGGACACCGGAGGCGATGACGGTGAGACGGGTCGCGCCGTATTCCGCGGTGCCGGTCCGCGCGACCGTACCGGCCAGCGCATGCGCCATCACCTGGTGGCCATAGCAGATGCCGAGCACCGGAACCCCGGCGTGGAACAACACCGGGTCCATCTCGGGGGCACCGGGCGAGTACACCGACTTCGGCCCACCCGAAAGGATCACTGCGGCCGGATTGCGAGCAAGGAGCTCCTCGACCGGGAGGTCCCACGGCACGATCTCCGAATACACGTGGCACTCGCGCACCCGCCTGGCGATGAGTTGGGCGTACTGCGCGCCGAAATCCACGACCAGGACCGTGTCATGAGCGGGGCGGGACGCGGGCCGGCCGGACTCGGCGACGCCTGTCGCCGCGCGCGTGGAACCGGGCCCGACCGGGCCACCGGCGGTCCGGTCGGCGCCGGCCGGACGCCCGGCTGGCTTCGGGGTAGCGGTGTTCACCGAGCCAGCCTACGGAGCGCGGGCGACATCCCGACAGGTCGGGCAACGTTCTGCCAGCCGAGGAACAACTACCACGCACCACCCTGACCGATTGTGACGATCAGGCATTTCAGGGTGCCGAAACCATGCCTCCATCGCCCGCAACCGCGTTCTTGAGAACGAACCGACCCGAGCGGGGCGCAAGCAGACAACTAGCCTAGGGTAGGCGTCTTTCGGGGCACCTGTCCGTACCGCTAAGGTGCCTGTCGAGGGACATCCGGGCCCGATACCGAGCCATCCCGGTTCGACATGTTCCGAGAGGCCGGCGGAGAGGTTGCGAAGGTTACGTGCGCAGACAACCGATAGCCAGCACGGGCATCGACGCTCCTGCGGCACCGCAAGTGACGGCGAAGGAGTCCGCTGACGGCGGGCATCGTGTCGACATGCCCGCTATTGCGTCACCGGCCCCAGCCGGCGTCCAACGCATAGTGGCGATCGTGGGCACGCCGTCGAACTGGCGGGTCCGAACCAAACTGATCGCGATTCTCGCCGTGCCGATGATCGCTATCCTGGTCAACGCCGGGCTGGGAGCCAATACGGTTCTAACCAGCACACGGGACGTCAACCGGGTACGCGACATGATTCAGATCAGTCGGAGCGCGGCTACGCTCGTGTACGAACTGGAGCGGGAACGTACCTATACGATTGGCTATGTCGCGGACACCAGGCCACAACGCTCCCTCGACCCGGTCAAGGCGGCGCAGACCCGGGTCGACCAGGCTGCCGCGGACTACGAGAAGGCTCTCAGGGGCCGCCAGGACGCCTTCTCGGTCCAGACCCGCACCGCAATCGCGTCGGCGACGGACCGACTGTCCCACCGGGCGAACGTCCGCACGGCAGTGCTGACGATGACGTCACCGGACTCCGTCCAGGTGGCCTATACATCCATGATTGACAGTCTTGTCGGTCTCGTTGCGCTCATCCCGCAGGGCAATGACGACGCCGTACTCACCGCGGGCGTGGATGCCACCGACGCGATTGTCCGCTCAGGGGAACTGCTCGCCACCCAACAGTCACTGATCTACGGGGTTCT
The DNA here is from genome assembly GCF_920656135.1 of Frankia sp. Cppng1_Ct_nod. NCBI lineage: Bacteria > Bacillati > Actinomycetota > Actinomycetes > Frankiales > Frankiaceae > Frankia > Frankia sp. Cppng1_Ct_nod. The sequence continues at coordinate 11,015 of NZ_CAKKTK010000053.1, forward strand.
GCAACAGCAGCAGGTTCAGACGGGACGTTTCGACAGCGGCGAGTACCGCTCGTTCGTCGGCTTGGGCACCGGGCGGGAGAGCCAGATTTCCCGCTTCGAGAGCACGGCGACCCCCACCCAGGCCACCCTGTACCGGGCAACGGTCAGTGGTCAGGACGTATCAGAGGCCAGCAACGACACTCAGATCGTGCTGACGGGAAAGATCGGTCAGGCTCTTGACCTCGACTCCCAAAAGTGGCTGCAGTCGACCCAGGTCACCATGGACCTCAATCGCAAAATCCTGTCCTCCCTCTTTGGTGACGTCGACAACCGCGTCCAGACACTTCGCTCGAAAATCCAACGCACGGCGCTGCTGTCCGGACTGCTCATCGTGTTCATCCTCACGACCGCCCTGCTCGCGGCGATGGTCGTCGCCCGGTCCCTGGTACGTCCCCTGCTCGGACTGCGCGCGGCAGCACTGGACATCGCCGGCCACCGCCTTCCCGAGGCGGTCCGGCGACTGCGTGACTCGACCGACCAGAACATCGACAGCGACATCGAACCGGTCGGCATCAACACCCAGGAGGAGATCGGTGAAGTCGCCCGTGCCTTCGACGAGGTCCACCGGGAAGCCGTCCGTCTCGCCTCCGAGCAGGCCGTGCTGCGTAACAACGTCAACGCGATGTTCGTCAACCTGTCCCGACGAAGCCAGGGCCTGGTCGAACGCCAGCTGCGACTGATCGACGACCTGGAGAACCGGGAGCAGGACCCCGACCAGCTCTCCAACCTGTTCAAGCTCGACCACCTCGCCACCCGTATGCGCCGGAACAACGAAAGCCTGTTGGTTCTGGCCGGCACCGACACCGCCCGTCGATGGACGCACCCCGTCCCTCTCAACGAGGTCGTGCTCGCCGCCATCTCCGAGGTCGAGCAGTACACAAGGGTCAAGCAGACGGTCGCCGCGTCGGTCTCGATCGCCGGACACGCCGTCAGCGACGTCGTGCACCTCATCGCCGAGCTGCTGGAGAACGCCACATCGTTCTCCCCTCCGGCAACGGATGTGCAGGTCACCAGCCACTCGCTCGGGCCTGGCGCGGGCGCCATGATCGAAATCGAGGACCGCGGGATCGGGATGCCGGCCAAGGATCTCGAGCGCATCAACGAACGTCTGGCCAACCCGCCGGTCGTCGACGTGTCGGTGTCCCGGACGATGGGTCTGTTCGCAGTCGGTCGCCTCGCCACCCGCCACGGCATCCGGGTTCAGCTTCGGGAGTCGACATCCGGCGGCATCACCGCCGTCGTCCGGCTGCCGGCCAAGGTCGTCACCGGTGATCCGTCGTCGGCCACACCACCGCGCGCCCAGGTAACGGTCGGCGGCGGACGCCCCGCAACCTCCAACCGGCCGGCTCTGGAGCACAGCTCGTCCGCTCCCGGGTCCAACGGCAGTCCCATGTCCAACGGCAGTCCGCTCGGCTACGCCAACGGCATGTCCAACGGCATGTCCAACGGCAGTCCGCTCGGCTACGCCAACGGCATACCGAACGGCATGTCCAACGGCAGTCCCATGTCCAACGGCAGTCCGCTCGGCTACGCCAACGGCATACCGAACGGCATGTCCAACGGCAGCGGACCTCTTCCAACCGAGGGACGAAGGGTCACCGAGCCGCCGCCTCTGACGGCACCTGGCGTCAACGGGGCCAACGGGGCCAACGGGGCCAACGGGGCCAACGGTGATTACGGACACCGCTCCCCGGCGGAAGCCATGCCCACCGGCCAGGCCTTCACGTCGCCTGAACGCGACAAAATCACCGCAGGATCCGGTGACATCGGGTTTGAAAGACCTGCGGTCGGTGACGACCTCGACGCGGATACCGGTGCACAGGACCTGTCCGCGGTACGCCGGATGGATGTCGAACCATCCCTTGCGGACAGGCCGCCGGCCACCAGCAACTATGAGATTCCCCGCGGACCGGGTATGACGAGTTACTTCGCTCCGTCTGACCCCGGCCCCTCGGTCACAGGCGTTACGACACCCGGGAACGGAGGCACGCCGGACTTCACCCGATCGGTGAATCCGACCACCGGTCCTGAAACAGTCCGGGGGGGGGAGATTCCCGTCTCGGGCACGCGTCCCGGAGGCCAGTACCGCGGCACACCACCGGATACGACCTACGGATCCGAGTTCGGGCCGGACCTTCTCTCGGGTCCGCTGGACGATCCGTCCTTCGCCCTCGCGAACGACGTGGAGGAACAACAAGGGCCGGACCGGGAAACCGAGGACGCCGACACCACCCCGATCTTCGATTCCGTCTCCGCCTGGTTCCAGCGACGCTCCCCTGCACCCGCATTGCCGACGCGCCGCTCCACACCGCCGCCTTCCCCTGTTCGACGTCCGGCTCCCACCGTCAATCGGGGGCCGTCCATCGGGCGCGGTGACTCGCGACCGTCGGAGACGCTCGGTCGGCTCAGCGGACGCGGCGGCATCAGCATGGGCGGCGAAACCACACGTCCAGGTTCACCGTTCCCGGCCCCGGGCCGGGTTTCAAACCCGGCAGCGAGCAGCGGACCGAACGCAGCGCCGCCCGAATCCCCGATCCGCGCAGATATCAACATGGGCATCCCCCCGGTCGCTCCAGTGGAACAGCCACGAGCGACCCCGATGGTCACCAGTCCCGTGGACGCGCAGCCGGCTTCCCCGCTCGCCGAACCTCCGTCATGGTCCTCTGCCGGGGATGCCGGCTGGCAGGCGGCTGAGGCCGCCCGCGAACCCGCCGGAGGCGGAACGACTCGGGCGGGTCTGCCGATGCGGGTTCCCATGACCCATCTCGTCCCCGGCAGCGCCGAATCCGGACCACGGCGCCGTCCCCCGGAGACACCCACCCGGTCTCCCGAAGCAGTCGGTGGCCGGCTCGCCAGCTTCTATCAAGGTGTTCGGCAAGGTCGCGATGCCACCAAGGACGCCGCGCCCACCTTTCGTCGGGACGCCCAGGAGGACATGTGACGCCCATGAGCTCAGACGCACAGAACCTCAACTGGTTGATCAATAATTTTGTCGAGAGGGTACCGGGTGTCGCGCACACCGTGGTGGTCTCGGCGGATGGTCTGTTGCTGGCTGTGTCGGACGGCTTCCCCCGAGACCGGGCAGACCAGTTGTCGGCCGTTGCCTCCGGTCTGGTAAGCCTTACCCAGGGTGCCGCCCGCGTCTTCGAGGCGGGCAACGTGACCCAGACCGTCGTCGAGATGGAGCATGGTTTCCTGTTCATCATGGCGATCAGCGACGGAGCGAGTATGGCGGTTCTCGCCGCACCGTCCTGCGACATCGGGCTGGTGGGATATGAGATGGCACTGCTGGTAACCCGGGCCATGGACGTCTTGACCCCGGCGCTACGGGCCGAGCTGCAGGGAATCCTTCCGCGGTGAGCCGGCGGGAACACAGGGGGTCAGGGTGAGCATCGATCCCGAAAATGCCCCTGGGCCGGTCGTCCGCCCCTATGCGATGACGGGCGGCCGGACGCGCTCACGGTACGAACTTGCCATCGAGGCACTTGTCTTCACGACACCCCTCGGTGAAGAGCGGGCAATCGAACTTGCCCTGGAGCAACAGACAATTGCCGCCATGTGCCGGCATGTGCGATCGATCGCGGAGATCGCCGCCGGCCTGCGGGTCCCCCTCGGAGTCGCAAGGGTGTTGGTAGGCGACATGGCGGACGAAGGTTATGTCCGAGTGCACCAGCAACCGGATCGCGACGAGGCGCCGGATCTCGCGCTGCTCGAAAGGGTTCTCAGTGGCCTTCGAAAGCTCTGACCGCAGACGGGTCAACTCCTCCGTCGCCACAACATCGGTCAAGATCGTCGTCGCCGGTGGTTTCGGTGCCGGTAAGACGACCTTCGTGGGGTCGGTGTCTGAGATCGTGCCCCTGCGCACCGAGGCCGTGATGACCGAAGCCGGGGCGCACATTGATGACCTGAGCCACGTCAGCGACAAGAAGACAACCACGGTCGCAATGGACTTCGGTCGAGTCTCCCTGGACGAGGATCTGATCCTCTACCTGTTCGGTACGCCGGGCCAGTACCGATTCTGGTTCATGTGGGACGACATCGTGCGGGGCGCGATCGGTGCCATCGTGCTGGCCGACACCCGGCGCCTCGCGGACTGTTTCGCCGCAGTCGACTACTTCGAGCAACGACAGCTGCCCTTCGTCGTCGGCGTGAACTGTTTCGACGGAATCCTCAGACATTCCATCGAAGACGTCCGGGAAGCCCTGCAGATCAGCCAGGGCGTTCCGATCATCACCTGCGACGCACGGAACCGCGACTCCACGAAGAGCGCATTGATCTCGGTGGTCGAGCACACCATGTCACGGGCGGTCGCGCGAGCCTGACGCCCATTGGCCGAGGCGGTGCACCCATGGCCCGAGGGGACGTCACATGACGTCCCCTCGGGCCATGGGGCGGACCCTCGGGAGCAACCCGCTCAGACGTACGGTCGCAGTACATCCTGCTGCGCGGCGATGTTGTCGTTACTCACGTCGGTGTTGACGATCTTCAGGTCGTAGCCCTTGTCCGACCTGCGCCACTGCCCCCCGACCAGAGGCGTCTTGGCGACGTTCTTGGGGATGTTGGACAGCCCACCGAAGGCCAGTGGCCCGACGATCGTATTGATCCGCAGCTTGCCTATGGCCGCGGCCAACGCCTTCCGGTCACCGACCGCGTCAACCTGGCCCAACGCCGCGGCTGCCACCTCATAGAGGGCGTGCACGAACCCGAGGGTCTGCACCCAGGGCTTCCCGGTCTTCGCCGTGAAGTCGTTCGCGAGGGCCTCCGGGGTCGCTCCCGTCAGCGAGCTACGGAAACGGTGGTAGGGCGACCACCAGACCTCGGTGCTGAGATTGTCGGCACTCGTCCCAAGATCCAGTACTGACTGCGGGAAAAGCAGTGCCTTCGCAACCGTTACGATCTTCGGCTTGAACTCCTGCCTTCCCGCCTCCCGCCAGAAGGCGGCGAAGTCCACCGGGGACAGGACACCTGTCAGCACGTCAACGCCCTTGTTCTTGAACAGGGCGACCTGAGCGCTGAAGTCGGTGGTACCGGCAGGGAAAGAGCTCGGGGCGACAACCGTGTATCCGGCCGAGGCCATGGCCGGCGGAAATCCGGTGGTCTGATTGGCGAACGCACGGCCGTCGGAGTCGTCCGGCCACAGCACACCGACCTTCTTGTTGGTCCCGAGCTGGCCCCACATTCCCTTGTAGACCTGGATCACGTCTTCGATGCCCCAGAAGAAGTGATATGTCCACGAGAACGGGCGGGTCGCGTCACCGCCGCGCCCCAGGAACCACGATTGCCAGGGCGCCGTCGTGGAGATACACGGCACCTCGTTCGCCTCGCACTGGTCCGAGACCGGGTTGATGGTGTCCGGCGTGGAGGCCACAAGAACAAGGTCCACTCGATCTATGAAGATCAGGTCGCTCGCCGCCTGAGCCGCTCGGTTCTGGTCGGACTGGCTGTCCCGGACGATGATGTCCACTGGGTAGGTACGGGAGCCTACGGTCAGCCCACGCCGAAAGAACGCCTGCATCGCCTCGGTTACGTACTTATCGGCAGCACCGAACGCGGCAAGCGACCCGGTCTGCGGGCTCACATAGCCGATCCGAATGGATCGGGTCGTGTTCGCCCCACCGCCGCTCCCTCCGCACGCGGCAAGCGGTACGGCGGCAGCGGTCATGCCGGCCAGGCTCAACAACTTACGGCGGTCCAGGGAACGTCTGGCGGAACCATCCGGACGGGCTGAGAACACCCCGCGCGGACCGGTTTCGCCGGAACCGTCAGCGGCGGCACCTGGAGCGCCCGACAGCTGGCTGCCAGTTCCCTGGTCAGCGCCTCTCACACGGTCAGATTGGAGCATGGTTCCCGATCCTGCCGCACTCGGGTTGAAACCTGGGCACTGGGTCCTGGTCAACAGGCGCCCACGAGATCCAGAAGAGAGATCCAGCTTCCAGGAGATTTTTTGTGACCACAGGGCTGCGGTCACACCGTAGCTAGTTGATCGCACACCAGCGATTCGACCCGTCTTCAAACATCAGGCTTCCGGCATCCTTGCCGGCATCGCCCTGTCGCACACGGTTGAAGAACAACGCCTTGACGTCCTTGAGCGGACCGCCAGTGAACTGAACGTCCGCGAACATCTCGGCATCGGTACTCAGGCTGTTCTTGGCGATGGTGTAGGTGCCCTGTTGGCCGTTCCACGCGTAGACACCCCGCCCAGCCGGGACGACAAGCTTGTCCGCCACCGGGGCCAGCGGTTTGAGGTCCGAACTGCCACTCTGATAACAGCGGTAGGTACCATCGACCAGTGCCTGACCCGCGGCGGCATCGGGGTTACTCGTCGTCGAGGTCTGCGAGCCCGAAGGTCGCACGACGGGTGTTGCCGAGTTCCGCGACGTGCCGGAACCGCTGCTTTTTCCTGCAAACAGGATGTACAGGCCAACCGCTACGACCGACACCAACGCCGCAACGACCAGCGGGCCGACCCATCCGCGCCGATAGCGCGCGAGGAACCCCGAGGCACCCTCGTCGTCGTCCTCAACCTCATCAAGATCGTCGATGAGATCGGCGTCAAGGTCGATGTCGGCAGCGGTGCCGGGCCGGTCGTCCGGACGGCTTGCACCCCGTGGCACAGCCACCTGCGTCCGAGGCCCGGTCGAGGTTTTCGGCCGGGCCTCGGACGCTGCCCGCCCCGTGGCCGACGTCGGATCCACAGCGGAAGGATTACGGGAGGAGGACACCCGCGGCGGAGCCGTACCCTCTCGACCCGGCCTTTTACGAACGGTGGTGGACGGCCGCCAGCCGCCGTCATCGTCGTCGTCATCATCGTCATCCGGGTCGGTCTCCGACTCCGGCTCCACCTTGGGTAACGCCGCTGTCATCTCCGCTGACGCCCACTCCTCCTGGGCCGACAGCGGCGGCGCGATCTGGTCCAAGGGGTCGCCGCCCCGCGGCTGGGTCCACGGCTGGGCGATGTCGGGCTGGTACCCGCCCGGGCGGGTGCGGGGCTGCGCCGCCTGGATGGAGCCGAAAGCCCCGTCAGCGGACGGTTCTGTCCCGGCACCGGGCGAAGGATGGGGCAGACCGGCGAAGCCCGCCTCATCCGGAGCCTGACGGGAAATACCGGCACGGTCGAGTTCGGGCGCTCCGACTCCGAACGCGACCGCCTGCGCCGTGGAGGATGCGGGCGCAGGTGTCCACGCAGGCGCCGGCGCAGGTACCGGCGGAGATATCGGCGGATCAGCTACAGGAGCTGTCGGACCTCGGCGGGCCGGCGGAAGAACAGCGGTCCGGCCGCCGGCATCCGTGCGCCCGGCGGATGCCGACGCGGGCGGGTCGAATAGCGGTCGTCCGCGGTCGTCCGCGGTGGGCCGACGAGGACCGGGCCGTGGGGCGGCGTAACCGGGATATCCACCTGGGGGGTAGCCGACCAGAGGCTGACCACCGGTGTCGGCGACAGTGCCCGCGGGCAGCGCGATGTCCCGGTTCGCGAACGTGGCATTCGGCCCGGCGGAGGGCGCACGTCCACCGTCGTGGAACGCTGCCGCGCCGGTTGGACCACCGTTCAGGTAGCTGGGGAGGCCACGGGACCCGCCGGGACCGACCACGTCCTGCTGCCGAGGCCCTGCTTCGGAACTGCCGCGCGGCGAAGCCGGATGGACCGACGTGGAACCAGCCACCCAGTAGCCGTTCGTCGAATGCTCACCGCCACGGCCGGTCGGCCCGCCACCGGACCGGGGTGGACCGCTGTTCCCGTTTCCGCTGTTCCCGTTTCCGCTGTTCCCGTTTCCGCTGTTCCCGTTTCCGCTGTTCCCGTGACCGGCCGGCCCATGGGGTGACGGGGAAGTGGCAGGCCCCGCGAAACCACGGGGGGATGGCGCGCCGGGTGTCGGACGGGCCGATGCCGTCCGTGGGCCTCCTGCCGAGCCGGCCTGCGGTCTACCCGCGTCGGTGTCCGGCAGGTGATATCCAGACTGACCACCGATCGGAAAGGCTGCGGGCGTATTACTACTTGGAGGAGTAATACGGTAGCCATCGGTGAGACCTACGCCATCCGGGTATCCCGGGCCGAAGCCGCGGGGGACGCCGGCCTGCCGGCCGTCCCCCGCGGCTTCCCGCCTACCTGCACCGCCCCCGTCGGGGCCTCCGTACGCGGGCTGCCGGGGATGACCGCTACCGCGATCAGCACCACCGCCCGGCAGATCCCAACGACCACTGTCACGGTCGCCTGCCATCCCTGCCGCGGGGTCACCCGGGCTCGGCGAGCCACCGGCCCGCGGGTCGTGGCGGACGGCCCGCGAGTCGTGGCGGACAGGCTGCGGGTCGTGGCGGACGGGCTGCGGGTCGTGGTGGACAGGCTGCGGCGAGTAGGCGGGGACAGCGGATCGGCCACGAGTGGATGAGACGTCAAACGGATCGGCCGCGGCAGGAGCCGGGCGCATGAACGCGCCCGAATCGGACCGATCGCTGCCGTCCCAGGCCCGCTGCCGGTTCGACGTGCCCGTCGCGTCCCAGGAGTCGGTCCGATTCGGGGCAGGATGATTCGGGGCAGGATGATTCGGGGCGGGATGATGCGAGGCGGGATGAGGTCGGTCGTCCGCTTCCCCCACACGCTCAACCGCGAAGAAATCGTCCGCATGTCGACCCGGTGAAACGGAATGCTCAGCCGGAGCGGTCACCGGACCACCGGCTGGGATCCGCGGACGCCACGTTCCGGCGACATCGTCCCAAACCCACGCGCCATCGTCGCTCAACGAGCGTCCGAAGTCGTCGGTGGGCATCTCACGCCCTCCATGTGAATGGTGCACATGCCCACGTAGCGTGAAGAAAGTTGATCAAAAGAGCACACACCGCCATTCATCATTCGGCGCTCACGCACTGATCGGAGATCTCGCGCACGACTCTGGTCGACTCGGGCGAACCGACGTCCTTACTGAAGGCCATGTATTCGGCTTGCGTGTAGTCGGCTTCGAGCTTCTCGAGCGTGCACGTACAGTAGTCGCGCAATCCACCGCTAACCTGCATACATTCATCCAAATAGGCGGTGCGTACCTGCTGTTCGTACCGGGCCGACTTTGCTTGGGCGCCTGCAGTCACGTTGGGCGATGAACCGGCCGCGGCGCCCGTGCCACCTCCACCGGTAGCCAGAAAGACGCCGAGACCGAGCAGGAGCATTGCCACCGCCGCCGCACCGACCAGCACGGATCGCGGCAGCGCGGCAAGCGACCGGCCCCGCACCGCCCTTCGAATTCCGTCGACCGGCCTGCCGCGATCTTTCTTGGCGGAGCCGGTTCGCGACGCAGGCGGATCCGCCGGACGCCGGCGGCCCTGCATCCGCGCACCGGACAAGGCGCGCATCCGGGGGCTCGACTCCTCTGCACCCGCATCAGTGGCGGATTCCTGCCCGTACCGATGCGATCCAGATCCGGCGGCACCATCCTCACCGGACCGCGCAGGGAACCGGGGGATCACCTCATCCCCGGGGCCCCGAAGCCGACCAGCGTCACCACCGGCGCCATCGCGGCCGGCAACGGCGAATCCGGCGCTGTCGACACCGCCCACGGCGATGTCGCCAAAGGTCCTTTCCGTGCCCCACTCCGTGGCCTGTCCAGGAACCGGGGCGGTCTGCTCGAAACCAGGGGCCGCAGGCCAGGAGGAATCGAGGGGCGCGAGGGCGGCCGGATCGGTCCAGGCGACACCGGTCCGACCATCGTCGTTCACCGGCGTCCACCGGTCGTCCTCGCCGTACCCGCCCGGCGAAGCGGCGTCGGCACCTGGCCAGGAAACCCCCTGTACGCCGGTGTGTACCGGTTGCGACCAGGTCATGCCGGCGACCGGCGAGTCGTCCGAGACCCGCCACCCCGATGTGTCCTGCGGGAAGGACTCCACCGTGAACTCCCCGGCGGCACCGGTATAGACGCTCCCCGTGCCGGTGCCGGTGCCGGCCCCGGAGGCCGCCGATCCGGTGGCATGCGTCACTGGCGCCGACGGCTGCCACGTCTGGGCCGCCTCATCCCAGACGTAGGCACCATCGTCACTGACCCAGCGACCGTGCTCGTCGATGCGCATGTGTCGTCCTTCGGACTGAAACAGACGACTCCAGGGTCCCATGCCACCGGACGGCGGCTTCACCCCGGCATCCGAGGCGCATCCGAAACAACCATTTTGTCCGTAATGGTAGATATTGCTCGGGCTGTCGGCGCCGGTCATCGGATCGACGCCGACAGGGCCACCTCACTGCAACGGACGAGCCGGTGGAACGATGGATGTGGAACGAGGATGTGGGATGTCGGGGCGGCAGGACGCCCCCGTCAGTAGGACGTCGAGGTGACCAGCACCTCGGCCTTCTGCAGCTCCTTGACCGTCGCGTAACCAGTTGTCGCCATAGCGGTCCGCAGCGCACCAGCAAGATCCAAGGTGCCGGGGTTGACCGACGCGGGGCCCAGCAGGATCTCCCGCAACGTTCCGGCCACCGGAACACGTTCCCAGGCCCCACGTGGCAACCGGGAGTGGAGAACATCCATGGACCAGTAGCCACCCCGGCCGGGCGCCTCGGCCGCGGCAGCCAGCGGCGCGTCCAGCATCACCGCGTCCGCGCCGCACGCAATGGCCTTCGCGATGTCACCGCCCGTCCGCATACCCCCGTGGGCGATCACATGGACGTACCGCCCGCCCGACTCGTCCAGATAACGCATGCGTGCTCCAGCAGCGTCCGCGATGGCGGTCGCCATCGGGACGCCGACTCCCAGCACCGCCCGGGTCGTGTCCGCACCGCCGGGGCCGACACCGACGATCACGCCTGCGGCACCGGTGCGCATCAGGTGCAGGGCCGTCGAGAACGACGCGCATCCACCCACCAGGACAGGTACGTCAAGCTCGCCGATGAACCGCTTGAGGTTCAGCGGTTCGGTCACCCGCGCCTGGTGCTCGGCCGAAACCGCCGTAGCATGGATGACGATCAGGTCGATCCCGGCCTCGAGCAGGAACGGGCACAGCGTCTTGACCTTCTGGGGACGCAGCGCGGCGGCTGTGACAACCCCGGCTTCCCGGACCTCCGTCAGCCTCTTGACGAGCAGATCCGGTCGGATCGGCGCGGCATAGAGCTCGAGCAGACGACGGGAGGCCTCCTCGCCGTCCAGGGTGGAGATCTCCTCCAGCAGCGGCTCCGGCTCCTCGTGCCGGCTCCACATGCCCTCGACGTGGAGCACTCCGAGACCGCCGAGCCCCCCGACCGCGATAGCGGTCGCGGGTGAGGTCACGGCGTCCGCGGGCGTGGTCACAACCGGAAGGTCGAAACGGTACGCGTCGATCTCCCAGGCGAGCGAGACGTCCCCGGGGTCACGCGTCCGCCGCGACGGCACGATGCCCACCGCGTCCAGGCCGAATCCGACCCGTCCGCTCTTGCCGATACCGATCTCGACCTCAACCACCGTGTCCTCTAACCACCGCTGTCTCCTCCAGCATCTTCCAGCCCGAAAGACGCGTCACCGGGAGTTGTAGTTCGGTGCCTCGACGGTCATCTGGATGTCGTGCGGGTGGCTCTCCTTCAGCCCCGCCGCGGTGATGCGCACGAGCCTGCTGTCTCGCTGCAGGGCGCCGATCGTCGCCGAACCGGTGTACCCCATGGCCGCGCGCAGGCCACCGACCAGCTGGTGGGCAACCGCAGCCAACGGTCCCCGGTACGGGACCTGTCCTTCGACGCCCTGCGGGACGAGTTTGTCGTCGGAGAGAACATCGTCCTGGAAATAACGGTCCTTCGAATAGGACTGGGTCGAGCCGCGGCTACGCATCGCGCCCAACGAACCCATCCCGCGGTACGCCTTGTACTGCTTGCCGTTGATGAAGATCAGCTCACCGGGACTCTCGTCGACGCCCGCGAGCAGACTACCCAGCATCACCGTATCGGCGCCGACGGCAATTGCCTTGGCGATGTCGCCGGAGTACTGCATCCCGCCATCGCCCACCACCGGGACGCCGGCCTCCCGCGCGACCTGCGCACACTCGTAGATCGCAGTGACCTGTGGGACCCCGACCCCGGCCACCACCCGAGTTGTGCAGATCGAGCCCGGGCCCACCCCGACCTTGATGGCATCGGCGCCGGCATCGACCAACGCGCGCGCGCCCTGCGCGGTCGCGACATTTCCCGCGATCACGTCGAGAGGGCTGCCGTCCAGCCTGACCGGCAGATCGGCCTTGATGCGCCGCACCATGTCCAGCACAGCCCGGGAGTGGCCGTGCGCGGTATCCACGACAAGAAAGTCGACAGCCGTACTCACAAGCGTCTGCGCCCGTTTGTAGGCGTCCTCCCCCACCCCGATGGCGGCGCCGACCACGAGGCGTCCGCCCGCGTCCTTCGTTGCCCGCGGATACTGCTCACGCTTGGTGAAATCCTTGACGGTGATCAACCCGCGTAGGCGACCCTGATCGTCCACCAGGGGAAGTTTCTCAATCTTGTGCTGGCGCAGCAGCACAAGCGCGTCGTCCGCCGACACCCCCACCGGTGCCGTGACAAGTGGCATCGGTGTCATCACAGCACGCACCAGGCGGGAATAGTCTCGCTCGAACCGGATATCGCGGTTGGTCACGATGCCCACCAACCGGCCATCCGGTTCGGTCACCGGAACCCCGGAAATGCGGTAACGGGCCATGAGCTCGTTGGCGTCTTCGATGGTCGCATCCGCGCCGCACGTGATGGGGGTCGTGATCATCCCCGACTCGGAACGCTTCACCATGTCGACCTGCTGCGCCTGGTCGTCAATGGAAAGGTTCCGATGGAGCACACCTACGCCACCCTGCCGAGCCATCGCGATCGCCATCCGCGACTCGGTCACGGTGTCCATCGCCGAGGACAGCAACGGGACGGCCAGTCGGATGTGCCGGGACAACCACGTGGACGTGTCGGCATCCGCCGGCATGACGTTCGATTCCGCCGGTAGCAACAGCACGTCGTCGAAGGTCAGCCCCAGCGTGGCCAGTTTCGCCGGCAACACGGGTCCCTGCTCGGACCCGACCGGCCGGACAACGGGACTGTTCATGGCACCTTCCGTTCGCAGTCGTCACCCGCCGCACCGGCCGGGTCCGCGCCTTGGCGCGGGCCCTGTCTCTGCCCGCAACGCCCCCGCTCAGGGCACGGTTGCACCGTCGGCTCCAGCATTTCGGCTGCCGGGACGCACGGCCTGGCACCGGCACAGACTCCTGGACCCGTATTCTAGTGCGATCATTCCGCCTCGCGCGCCAGCGGAGGCCCCACCCGACCCGCTCCGACCCAGAACTCGTGACACCAGGTGATAACTCTTATACATTCCGTTATCACACGTACTCGAAACGGTCCAGCGAGTACGGGAAACACGCAATAGGAGCACACGTCGGTGCCTGGAGTCGCCGATCGGGACCACTAAGGGGCCCAGTCCGGCGTAGCGTGGTCGGTGTGAGCGACGAGCCTCTCGACCCCTTCGCGGGCGACCCCGAGGATCCGACGGCAGAGCTCGCGCGCCTCGACCCGGTTGAGGACACCGACCTGCTGGAACCTCTGTCGCCGCACGAGCGTGAGGAGGTCCTCGCCGAACTCGGTGACCTCGACGTCTTTCGGACCCTGCTGGAGCCCCGCGGCTTTCGCGGTCTGGTCGTCGACTGCGAAGGATGCGCGGAACCGCACTTCTTCGACTGGGACCTGCTGACCGGCAACCTTCGCCACCTGCTCGACGAGGGACGCACGCGGGTGCACGAGCCCGCATACGCCCCGGATCCGTCGTCCTACGTCAGCTGGGAGTACGCCCGCGGCTACGCCGACGGTGTCTACGAGACAAGCGAAGCATCAGAGGCCGACACCCGCTAGCCCCGCATAGCGGCTTCGCCGCGATGCGGGGACCCCGAGCTCCGGGGCAGGCCACCGACCAGAGCTGTCCGATCGCCTCCGGCGACCGAACAAAGAAAAAGATCCACCCATAACGCCCAGCTTCGCCGCGATGCGGGGACCCCGAGCTCCGGGGCAGGCCACCGACCAGAGCTGTCCGATCGCCTCCGGCGACCGAACAAAGAAAAAGATCCACCCATAACGCCCAACTTCGCCGCGATGCGGGGACCCCGAGCTCCGGGGCAGGCCACCGACCAGAGCTGTCCGATCGCCTCCGGCGACCGAACAAAAAAAAGATCCACCCATAACACCCAACCCCGCCGCGATGCGGGCCGCTTCGGCGGGCGCGATCCCGTCCTGCGTGAGCCGGCATATGAACTCCAGCCGGGCCAGGTCGTGTGGGCCGTACCTGCGGCGGGTACCGGACAACATGGTCGGCCGGACCGAGCCCGTACCAGCGGCTCCATGTGCGCAGGGTCGCGGGCGCGATTTCGAGCCGCCGGGCAACCGCGGCGACGGTGTACCGCGGGTGCGCTCCGCCGGGTCCGGGGAGGGGGTCACAACGCTCATGGTGGCTCTCGACGACCGTACCTACAACTTGGCGACGAACCTGCTCCGAACGACTGTGCGCCGAGTGATTCGCTATGTTGATCAACGTATGGCGCGGCACTACGGTGTAGCTGCGGCGCCAGCCGCCCATGGTTGAGAGGGGGGCTCAGGCCGATGACCGACGTCCGACGACTTCCAGGCCCCGGTGCAGAGAAGTGGGAATGGCAGCTTCATGGCGCCTGCCGGGGAGAGAGCACGGAGCTCTTCTTCCACCCGGAAGGCGAACGAGGGCCGGCACGAGCGGCCCGCGAAGCTGCCGCGAAAGCCGTCTGTGCACGGTGTCCCGTGATCCAGGCATGTGCCGAACACGCGCTACACGCTCGGGAGCCCTACGGCGTGTGGGGCGGACTGAGCGAGTCCGAACGAGAAAGCATCCTGACCGGCCGAAACCGGCGTGGGGCGACCCGGAACAGTCCGGCCAGGCCCGGCCTTGCGCCGGCGTGCTGAGGCTGGGCGCCCCATGCTCGTCGCGATCGCCGCCGGGGCATCTCACGGTGACATGTACGGACAAGCCCACCGCGCCCACCGGGTCACCCGCGATGTGTGACCCGGCCGCCCGGCGACATCCGCAGTGGACATGAAAGAGGTCCGGCCGGACGTGAAGACGTCCGGCCGAACCTTGAGGCGCACGATGCCGACCGATTCAGAACCCCGGTCCATGCGAGTGGTTATGACCATGGCCGTGGCCGGCGCCGGCGGCGGCGGCCTTCTGCGGCTTCTCCGCAACCAGACTTTCGGTCGTGATCAGCAGAGCGGCGATGGACGCGGCGTTCGCCACGGCGGACCGGGTCACCTTGACCGGATCCACCACACCGTCGGCGATCAGATCGGTGAACTCACCGCTGACCGCGTTGAAACCACTTCCGACCGGCTGTTCCTTGACCCGGGCCAGGATCACAGCGCCTTCGAGTCCGGCGTTACGAGCGATCCAGGTCAGCGGAGCGTCAAGTGCGTCGCGAACGATCCGCACCCCTGCCAGCTCGTCCCCGGTACGCCCGAGACCGCCGTCGAGTACCGCGCCGGCGTGCACCAGAGCCGCCCCGCCGCCCGCGACGATGCCTTCCTCCACCGCGGCACGCGTGGCGGAGACAGCGTCCTCCAGACGGTGCTTCTTCTCCTTCAGCTCGACCTCGGTGGCCGCGCCGACCCGGATGACGGCGACACCGCCGGCGAGCTTGGCGACCCGTTCCTGCAGCTTCTCACGGTCCCAGTCCGAGTCACTGGCCTCGATCTCGCCACGGAGCTGACGTACCCGGTCGGCGACAGCCGTCGGGTCCCCGGCTCCATCGATGAGGGTCGCGCTGTCCTTGTCGACGACGACACGACGCGTCCGACCGAGATCGCCAAGCCCGACCGAGTCAAGCTTGAGACCGACCTCGGGCGCGACGACCTGCCCCCCGGTGAGGACCGCGATGTCCTGCAGCATCGCCTTACGACGATCGCCGAAGCCCGGAGCCTTGACCGCGACGACCTGGAAGGTCTTGCGGATCGCGTTGACGACGAGGGTCGACAACGCCTCGCCCTCAACGTCCTCGGCAATGATCAACAGTGGCTTGTTCGCCTCCACCACCTTCTCAAGCAGCGGCAGGAGGTCGCTCAGCGCGGCGATCTTTCCCGGATACAGCAGCACGTAGGCGTCGGTGAGGACGGCCTCCATGCGCTCCGGGTCGGTCACGAAGTACGGGGAGATGTAACCCTTGTCGAACTGCATGCCCTCGGTGAGCTCGAGCTCCAGACCAAGGGTCTGGCTCTCCTCGACAGTGATCACACCATCCTTGCCGATCCTGTCCATCGCCTCGGCGATCAGCTCGCCGACCTTCACGTCCTGGGCCGAGATGGCCGCGACATGGGCGATGATGTCTTTCGAGTCCACCTCGATAGCCTGCTCAAGCAGGGCCTTCGACACCGCCTCGACAGCGGCCTCGATCCCGATCTTGAGTGAGACCGGCGGTGAGCCGGCAACGACCTGGCGCAGGCCGCTGCGCACCATCGCCTGAGCGAGCACTGTCGCGGTGGTGGTGCCGTCACCGGCGACGTCATTGGTCTTGGTGGCAACTTCCTTGACGAGCTGGGCACCCAGGTTCTCATTGGGATTGTCCAGCTCGACCTCGCGCGCGATCGTCACCCCGTCATTGGTGATCGTCGGCGCTCCGTAGGACTTGTCTATGACGACGTTGCGACCGCGCGGGCCGAGCGTCACCTTCACCGTGTCCGCGAGGGCGTTGACACCATGCTCGAGCGCATGGCGGGCGTCCTCGCCGAACGACAGAATCTTTGGCATACGTGGTCCTCCCGAACCGGCTCAGGGCGTGCCCCTGGAGTCCCTTCGGACCTCCGGGGGCGCGAGAGGAGCTGAGATCGCGCGCCCTTCGGCCCTAATTGCGATCGGGCGTGTTTCGCCGATCCGGACGAATACCGTCCAGAGCGGCGAAACACGCCCTTGGATCCTGCCGGAGACAGACCTACTTCTCGATGATCGCCAGCACGTCGCGGGCGGAGAGAACCAGGTACTCCTCACCGGAGTACTTGACCTCGGTGCCGCCGTACTTGCTGTAGAGGACGACGTCGCCGACCTTGACGTCGAGCGGAACCCGCTTGCCGTCCTCGAAGCGGCCCGGCCCCACAGCGAGGACAGTGCCCTCCTGCGGCTTCTCCTTGGCCGTATCCGGGATCACAATGCCGGACGCTGTCGTCTGCTCGGCATCTGACGGCTGTACGACAATACGATCTTCAAGTGGCTTGATTGCAACCTTGGTGGCGGTCGTCACGATCGACCTCCCCCTTCCTGCGCTGGATGAGAGAGCGACCCTGGCGGCCTGCAGTCGCGGGTGAACAGGCGCCTGTTGTCGCTGGCACTCTCGCGTGCCGAGTGCCAACTTAGCACCCGTCTCAGCCACGTCAACCAACACGGTCAGAACTGTCAAGGGCAACTGGGACGGCGATCGTCAGCCACCCTGCCGATCCGGGCCGGACACAGCCGGTCCGGGTCGGTCCGGGTCGGTCCGGACCGGACCGGCAGAATCGGTCCGGACCGACCCGGGCAGCCGGTCGGGAGCAGGAGCCACCCGTCGGAAGTCCCGGGCGGACTACGCGGGCACCGCGGACTACGCGGGCACCGCGACGTCAGCCGCGACGTCAGCCACGACGTCAGCCACGACGTCAGCCACGGCAGATGACATCGGGGTGCTCCCGAAACCAGGAAACGGTGCGGTCGATGCCGGTTCGCAGAGCGACGACGGGTTCCCAGCCGAGGACCTCACGGGCCAGAGATATGTCGGGCTGCCGGATGGTCGGATCGTCGGCCGGCCGGGGGATGAACGAAATCACCGACTCGCTCTTGGCAACCTCACGCACCAGCTCCGCAAGCTCAAGAATGGACAGTTCGTCGGGATTACCGATGTTCATCGGCCCGGAATGACCGGAAATCGTCATCCGGAAAATTCCCTCGACCAGGTCATCGACATAGATGATCGAGCGGGTCTGGCTACCGTCACCCGCGACCGTTATCGGTTCGCCCCGCAGCGCCTGGGTCGCGAAGGCGGGGATCGCGCGGCCGTCGTTCGGACGCATCCGCGGTCCGTGGGTGTTGAAGATCCGGACGATTCCGGTATCGATTCCGTGGCTTCGGCGATATGCCATGGTGAGCGCCTCACCGAACCGCTTGGCCTCGTCGTACACCCCCCGCGGCCCCACCGGGTTGACATGGCCCCAGTAATTCTCGGGCTGCGGGTGCACCTGCGGGTCCCCGTAGACCTCCGATGTCGACGCCAGCACGAAACGCGCACCCTTCTCCTTGGCCAGGCCAAGCGCGTGCAGCGTGCCGATCGAGCCGACCTTCAAGGTCTGGATCGGTAGGTTCAGATAGTCGATAGGGCTCGCCGGCGAGGCGAAGTGCAGCACGTAGTCGACCTGACCAGCCACATGCACATAGTCGGTGACATCGCAGCGGACCAGACGGAAACGCTCACGTTCCGTCAGGTGGGCGACGTTTTCCGCGGTCCCGGTGAGGAGATTGTCCAAGCAGACGACCTCATGGCCTTCGTCAAGCAGGCGTTCGCACAGATGCGACCCGAGAAAGCCAGCGCCTCCAGTGACAACGCTTCTCTTCATCCGGCCCTCTCCTGATCATCGGCATTCGATCCGCCTTCGGATACGCGCTCAAAATCCCATGCCTGCGGCGGACGCGCGACCAGGCCAGGTGGAACCCGGTCGAGGACGGACCTCACGGTGTCACCCGCCGGTCGCGTGGCCGACCCGTCCGCCACCGGCACGTGCACGAGGACGACCACGACGTCCCGACCATCGCCGACGCCACGGTAGATCTCCGCCACACGACCCGTTACGGCCCGCCCCACCCAGGCAACGAGATCGTCAAGACGCCCGGCGGCCGCGCGAGCCTCCCACATGAGCGTCGCATCGGCCACGTCCCCATCTTCGGCGGTCCGGCGCCGATGTGGCGGCTGCACGACGCGCCATCCGTCACACCGTCACGGATCATCCCGACGGCGGCGCTGCCGGAGGCAGAGCTAGAGCGAGAGCGCCGAGGATGCCGGGATCTCCAGCGGGGACGGCACGACTCCGGCCGCGACCTGCAGGGAGCCGAGTGCGGCGACCATGGCGCCGTTGTCCGTGCACAGACCGGGACGAGGCACCCGCAAGGTGATGCCCGCGGCCTCGCACCGCGTCGCCGCAAGCGCTCGCAGCCTGCTGTTCGCCGCCACCCCTCCGCCGATCACCAGGGTGTCCACCCCGTGGGCCCGGCAGGCCGCGACCGACTTCGCCGTCAGTACGTCCACGACCGCCTCCTGAAACGAGGCGGCGACATCGGCCGTGGGTACCGGCTCCCCTGCCCGGTGCCGCGCCTCCACCCAGCGGGCCACCGCGGTCTTCAGTCCGCTGAAGGAGAAGTCGAAGGTGCCGTCCGTCGCCTTGGCCCGTGGGAACGCGATCGTCGGGCTTCCGTCCCGGGCGGCCCGGTCGATGGGCGGGCCTCCCGGGAACGGCATGCCGAGCAGCCGGGCGACCTTGTCGTATGCCTCACCCGCGGCATCGTCGACCGTCGCCCCGAGCGGAACCACGTCCGAGGTGGCGAGGTCCGGGACCAGCAGCAGCGATGAATGCCCTCCGGAGACCAGCAGCGCCATCGACGGTCCCGGCAATGGTCCGTGCTCCAGGGTGTCGACCGCGATGTGCGCAGCCAGATGATGTACGCCGTACAGGGGAACGCCGAGTGCGAGCGCATACGCCTTTGCCGCGGCCACACCAACCATCAACGCCCCGGCAAGACCCGGGCCGACCGTGACCGCGACCGCGTCCACGTCTCGGTGCCGCAGCCCCACCTGGGACAGCGCCCGCTCGACGGTCGGCACCATCGCCTCCACATGTGCCCGGGCTGCGATCTCCGGAATGACCCCGCCGTAGCGGGCGTGTTCGTCCACGGACGACGCGAGCGTGTCCGCAAGCAGAACACCGTCTCGGACCAGTCCCACCCCGGTTTCGTCGCAGGAGGTCTCGATGCCCAGCACCAGCGGCGCGGACCCGGCGCGGACCCGGCACGCCCCGACACCGGCAGTCACCGCGACACCGCGAGTTCGACCGCGTCCAGCATCTCGCCGTAGTCGCCGGTGTGGATCCGGGGAGCCGACATCACGTAGGCGTCAGCTCCGGACGGCTGGTAGTAGGCCTTGCGCACCCCGAGATCGACAAAACCCAGCCGGTGGTAGAGGGATCGGGCCGCGCTGTTGTCGGTGCGTACCTCCAGCTCGCAACGGTGTGCGCCGCACGTCCGGGCATGACGCAGCAGCGCAACCAGCAGCCGGGTGCCGACGCCTCCGCCGCGGACGTCCGTGGCGACGCCGAGGGTCTGCACATAGGACTCATCCCCGTAGGTGGCCAGCCCCCCGTAGCCGACGATCCGGCCGCCGCGCACGGCGGCCAGGTAGTGCCGCGTAGAGCCCTGCGCGAGTTCTGACCAGAACAGCTCGGCCGTCCAGGCGTCCACGGCGAAGATGTCTCGCTCCAACACGACAACATCGTCGACATGCCACCAGCGCAGCGGGACCAGCCTCACCTGCTCCCGCCCTGGGCCAGCCGAATCGTCGGCCATCGACACTTTCATGATCGTCTTCTGGCCGGTCACACCGCCACCGCTTTCGGCAGGTGCGGTTCGGCCGCGTCCGGCCGGCGCAGGTACAGCGGGACCAGTGGTGCCGGCGGCCTGCCCGCCAGGGCGTCCGAGCCGGCCAGGCGGGCAAGGGTGACCGGGTCGAGATACCCGGAGTCGATCGGTCCGGCTCCGGTTCCTGGACTGGAGCCGGTAAGGCCGGCGAACACGTCCGGGTACAGGACGACTCCCGGGCCGACCACCTGAGCGACAGACATCTCGCGTAGTTCATCGACCACGGCCTGCGGTCGGCCCACGAACGGTCCGGCGACACGCTCGCCCTCCGCGTAGACCGCCCAGTACACCTCTCGGCGCCGGGCATCGGTCACCACCGCAACCCGGCCGGAGGTGTCGGCGCCGACACCGTCCAGCGAACAGACGCCGTAGGCCGGCCTACCGAGAGCGTCCGCAAACGCGCCGGCGGTGACCACTCCGACCCGCAGACTCGTGAACGGCCCGGGGCCGAGGCCGACCACCACAGCATCAAGATCGGCGGGGCGTGTCGTGGCCTCATCGAGAACGTCACGGACCAGCGGCACCAGCAGCTCGGCATGCCGACGCGGATCGATGACCCGGCGCGACGCCCTGCTCATCGTCCTCACGGCACCCGTGCCGGTAGCCGTACCAGCGGCTGGTTGCTCCCAGTCGACGTCCACAAGCGCAACCGAACAGGCAGGTGTCGCCGTGTCAATAGCGATGAGGAGCACGTTCGACAGCCTAGCGGGCCCGCACATACAAGATCACTACCTGGATGTGTCCCGGGCCCGGAACTCCCGTCGGACCACGCGATTATGGATCAACGATCGGTGCGGCCGGACGGATCCTCGGCTTCGCCCGCCCGCAACGACAGCAGACGGGCGGGCCAGTCCCCGTCACTGCCCACCATGCTGACGACGCGGGTCCCCCCGGCGTCGGCATGGTCCGGGTCAGGTCCCCGTCCGGTCTCCGGCGGACGCTCGATCTCCACCAGCAGATGCGTGCTGGCCAGCCCCTCGACCAGCCCTACGCCCCACTCGACAACCGTCACCGACCCCTCGACGTCGGCATCGAGGTCGAGGTCCTCGACCTCGACGACACCACCGAGACGGTAGGCGTCGACATGTACGAGGGGGACCCGCCCGCCCGGGTGCACCCGGGCGATCACGAAGGTCGGGGAGGTGACCGCCCCGGTGACGCCCAGTCCAGCGGCGATGCCCTGGACCAGGACGGTCTTACCGGCGCCGAGCGGCCCGGCAAGGACCACGAGGTCCCCGGCACGCAGCACACCGG
>NZ_CAKKTK010000054.1:0-32927 GCF_920656135.1 Frankia sp. Cppng1_Ct_nod
CTCCTCGGTCGCCCGTACCACGCAGTAGGCCGCGGTTACGAGCAGCAGTACAAGCAGGGCGTCCGGGTTGTTGAACCGGAACATGAGCACGGCGACCGGGGTCAGGGCCAGCATGGCGCCGGCGACGAGGCCCGCCCGAGGGCCGATCCAGCGGCGAACCGCGAGATAGAGGATGCCGACGGACGCCACGCCCTCCAGCGCGTCCGGTACGAGCATGCTCCAGCTGTTGAAGCCGAAGATCCGCCCGGACAGGGCCATGACCCACAGCGAGGCCGGTGGCTTGTCGACGGTGATGAAGTTCGAGGAGTCGAACGAGCCGAAGAACATCGCCTTCCAGCTCTGCGTACCGGCCTGCACCGCCGCGGCGTAGAAACTGTTGGCGTCACGTGACGCGCCAAGCCCCCACAGATAGAGGACAGCGCTCGCAGCCAGCAGGACGAGCAGCGCCGGGCGTGTCCACCATGGGTCCGTGTCATGTGCCCGCAGGAGCCGGGGCAGCCGGATCGGAGGCTCGCTCGGAGTTCCGCTCGAGGACCCCTCCGGAGGCTGCGACAACGTCTCCTGTCGCTGGGCCGGGAGGTCGACGCCGGCGGTGACCGACCCCCAGTTGAGGTCGCCGACGTTCGTGGTCATCGTGTGATCTCCCCGATGTGCGGGCTTACCTGCCGCGCCCTTGGTAGCAACAACAATGCTGACGGCGGTACCGACAGTGGTGACGGGGGTGACGGCTTCCTCACGTCAGCGAGGAAGCCGACGCGAGGAACGTAGTGGACTTGGCCGGATTCGAACCGGAATCGCCGCCGGAAGTGTTCCCGCCGGGACCGCCGGAACCACCGGAACCGTCCGGCTGGTTGGCACCCGGCTGGTTGGCGTCCGGCTGGTCATCGCCGGGGGCACCGTCGCGGATACCGGAACCGCCGGTCAGCTCCGACAGACACTGCCGGAACGCCTCGCGGGCGTTGGAGTCCGTCAGGTTCGGGCGGGACTGCCCGTTGGCGTCGTCAACCGTGATGCCCTTCTCCTTCAAGCAGGCCTGAAGCTTCTCCTGATCAACCGATGACCCGAAGCCGTTGCGGAACCTGCCGCCGTTTGGGAACCCACCTTCAGGAACCTCACCGTTCGGGAACTGGCGGTTGAACCTCCCTCCGCCCGGGGCCTCGCCCGCGGCAACCGGGCCGTTCGCCGCAGCCTGGCTGGTGTCGTCCCCCCCACCCGTGGCGGCCATGACGCCGGCGGCGGTACCGAGGACCACTACCAGCACAGCCACAGCGGCAATGAGCCCGTTGCGCCGGTTGTGGGAGCGGCCAGCACCCACAACCGGATTGTCTTCCGTACCGAACGCCGCTGTGGATACCGCCAGAGGTGCTGTCGCGGACGCCGCCACAGAGGCGGGCTGGGCCGCACCGACCCACCACGGCGCGCCCGCCTGGGCGGATGAGAGTACGTCCAGGGGTGCGGCACGGATCAGTGCGACCACGTCCGCGACCGTCGACGCCGAACCGATCACCTGGGGCCGGGCCTCGGCCCCGAGATCCGGTGGAACGTCGACGCCCGGCGGTGTGATCAGCACCAGGATCGCGTCCGCCGACCTGGTCGCAAGAACCCGCAGCAGCTCCCGTTCGTACATCGTGACAACCAGGACCGTCCGGACCGGCGGCTGCGGTTGTGGACGCGGTTCTGGCTGTGCCTGCGGTTCTGGCTGTGCCTGTGGCTGTGGTGTCGACCCGGACAGCCCGTCGCCGGCGGGGCCGGGGTCGTTCGGAACTCGCCCCCCGAGCGGGGGCTCGTCCGACGGCGGGAGGACGTCGTACCCGGGCCCGAGCTCCTCGGCGATCGCGCCCGGGTCAGCGGGGAGGCTCGGGCTCAACCACACATGTGTCATGTGCATACCGTGGCGGTCCCGCCTGAGAGAAAGCTTTCGGAAAGCTTGGGAAGTCCTTTTGGATCGCGGCCACCCGCCTGGATGACGGCCACCCGCCTGGATCGCGGCAGCCACCGCCGCCCCGTCCCGGTCGGCGGAACTCCGCATCAGACCACCGCATCCGACCCGATGATCATATATCCCAGATCATTGGGCTACCGGAGTTCATCGGCAGATATTCTGTTGTTGTTTCCGCGTCGATCCTGTGTGATGAAGGCGCTGGATACCTATCAGATCGCCGTATACAGGCCCATGCTCGCACAAGGGGCCGGACGGGATCGACCGCTCCGGGGGGACGCCATGGACATCCACGCAGGTACCCGGCTGGCGATGGTCGTGGTGAACGGGTCTCCGGCATCACACTGGATCGTCGTGCTGACCGGTCTCATCGCGTTACTGGCCGTCACACCCAGCTGGACATGGCGCGGCACCGGTCATCTCGACACGATCGCGCACGAGGGCGGCCACGCCCTTCTCTCCTACCTTCTCGGACGCTGGGGCGTCGAGGTCTGGCTGTTCTCTGACACGTCCGGCCTCACCAGCTCCTATGGCCGGCCCAACCGACCGGTCAACCTTCTTGTGTCGGCAGCCGGTTACACCGCTCCGTCGGGACTCGGGCTGGGCGCCGCGGTTCTGCTGGACACCGGCCATGTCACGGCAACGCTGATACTCACCGTCATGGCGCTGGCCGCGTTGTTCCTTGTCGTCCGCAACATGTTCGGGATACTGACCGTCGTCTCGACCGGTGCCGCGGTCGTATTCGTGCTGCGTTCGGCGTCCGCGGGGGCGCAGAGCGCCCTCGCCTGCTTCCTCGCCTGGTTCCTGCTGCTGTCCGGGCCGCGCTCCGTTCTCGACCTGTACCGGCAGCGCCGCGGACGGGCGTCCTCATCGGACGTGGATACGATGGCCGAGCTCACCCGCATCCCCGCAACGGTCTGGGTCGCGGTCTTCGGCATGGTCGGGCTGCTCTGCCTGTTCCGCGGAGCACGGCTGTTGCTGCGCTGACCACCCCACCGGAATGCCCGTTCCCGCAGGCTCCCATCCGACACCAGGTGACGGATCGTGCCAGTACCCGGCGGACGATCATGTTGATCACGCCGCCCGCGGGCCCGGGGATCTCCGTACACTGGCCTTCACGTCGACCGCAGGCTCCGCCCGGCCGCGGTGTCATCAGGCCGACACCCCGGCGGTGATGTTGTCCACAGTGGTCGCCCATGCCGGGTGTACAGGGACTATTCCGCTGATCACCCGCTCTTTACCCTCAGTCGACGGCCTGGTGTCAGATGTGTTACATGAGTCAGGTGCGCCAGAACGGGTAGAGCTGTTCCATGGCTCGACACCGGAGGGGTCCGACAGCCCAGCGCACGCCGAACATCAGATACTCACGCACCATCATTCTCTCACGGAAAGTAATGCGTCCTGCATCAGATCCGCGTCTCACCGGCCGGGTGGCACGAATGATCCGGCCGACCGTCCCGCAACTGTTCTTCGCCGCAACCGCGGTCGCGGCTGTGATCGCAATGCCCACCGACGCGCTGACGGCGTCCTCCTCGCCGTCGCCCGCGTCGGTCGCCGACTCCCCGATCATCAACTCCCCGGTCGCCATGGGCACGCCCGCCACCGCGGTGCCCATCCGGCAGGTCAGGCCATCCACTGACGAACAGATCGCCCGGGCGGTACGTACCAGCCCGTTGCTGGGCGAGGTCCAACCGGACAGCATCCGGGTGACCGACATCCACGTGTCCACGATCGACCCGACCGTCGCGGTCGCCCGGATCATACCGACCGGGGGCGAAACCGACCCCGCGACGGTGCTGCTGCGCCACGGCGGCAACGGCTGGACCGTCGTCGAGTTGGGGACCGCCGAGGTCGGCTGCGACAAGCTCGACAACCCGGCGGTCCGGGACGAACTCGGGCTCATCTGCGAACCATCCTGAGGCCTCCGGCGACGCGCGAACAACCATAATCGCGTCGCCTTTGGCCGGCGAACCATCCTGAGGCCTCCGGCGACGCGCGAACAACCATAATCGCGTCGCCGGGCTGCATCATCGGCAGGCCTGAGCCTGGCCTGGCGATGATGCAGCCCATGAACGTCAGCCCATGAACGTCAGCACCGACAGCAGGCCCACGGCGAGCACGATCGTCCCGCGTATCGGTACCTGCCACCGTTCCACCGCCGCGCGCCGCTCACTGACCGCGGACAGCGGCCCGGCCATCGTCACCAGTAGGACCCCGGCCCACCCGAGCGCGAGTACCGGACGGTCCGCGCGCGTGTCGAACGCGTAGAAGACGATCGATGCGACAAGCGTGAGCGCGAATACGATCTGCGGCAGGACGAGCGCGGACATCCTGGGCTGGAAGACCTTCTGGGTGGTGCCGGAGGAGCGGGGTCGGTATCCGAGGGCGATCCGCGTGAACGCGATGGCATACAGCGGGGCGTTGAACAACGCGCTCCCCACCGTACGGGCCGCGCCTCGGGGCCCTGCGTACGCGACGACGAAAAGGAGGGAGCTGACCAGGTAGGGCACCGCGTACAGCAGGTATGCCTGCGCAGAGGCTCCCGAGGAGATGCGGGTGCGGAAGATGATGGCCAGCGGTGGGCCTACCAGAAAGATCATTTGAACCGAGGCGAGCAGATAGCTGAGGCTGGTGTGCAGGTAGTGCGCCCGCTGCCAGCCCCGCAGGCCCGGCTTTACCAGCGGGTTGTCGAAAAGCAGGAGACGCATGCTGTCCATGGCCCAACGCAGGCGTTGCTTGGCGTAGACCGCCGCGGTCGCCGGCGCGGTCCCGACGGAGATCGGCCGGGCATGGTAGACGCTGGTCCAACCACGGGCATGAAGCTCGTAAGATGTATGCACGTCCTCTACGATGTTCCATTCGCTGAATCCACCGACCGATTTGAGCGCAGATCTCCGGTAAAGCGTTCCGTTGCCACAGGAGAATGCACTGTTGTCGCGGTCCTTCGCCGGCTGGATGGAACGGTAGAACATGGGCTCGGCATTGTTCAGGACGTCGACGCGCCCGGTGTCGAAAGACTGCGCGGTACAGACGAAACCAACGCCCGTGTCGCGCAGATAGCCAACTATCTGCTCGCCGACGTCCGGGACGACAAGATGGTCGGCGTCAAGGGTGAGAACCGCGTCACCATCGGTGCGGGCCAGCGCATGGTTGAGGTTCCCGGCCTTTCCGGACGTTCCGTCGAGGCGAGTGAAACACGGTACGCCGAGGCGGGCCGCGAGCTCGTCGATGTCCCGCCAGTCCCTCCGGCCGGAGATGCGGCCGTCGTTGAGGACGTAGGTCTGGTGCGGGTAGTCGATCGCCAGGGCGAATCGTAGCGTCCGCTCAACCATCGAGGCGGGCTCTCCGCATACGGTCACGAACACGTCAAGCGTTCCCGCGGGTGGCGCAACCGGCCGGACAACGCCTGGCCGCATCCGGCCGACCATCACGGCTGTCCAGGAAACGGCCAGGTAGCTCACCAGCTCGGCGCCATAGAACATGTAGCCGATCACGCCGGTGCCGCCGAGGGTGCCAGCCCGCCAGACAAGGTAGAGCGCACCCACCACAACAACCATCACGCCGGCCACCGGTCCCAGACGTCCACCCAGAGTGCCGGCGAGCGTGTCCCTGCGTCCCCGCGGCGCACCGTCCACCGATACCCGCTGCCGAGGAACCAACTGCGAAAGGTCACCCTGATCGTCCTGAGCCGACGCGGTAGCGCCGACCGGCGCGACATCGCGAGCCATATCTTCACCTTTCGAGAAATATTTAAACATTCAGCGCATTCGACTGTTCGGTTACCGGGCGGAGCCTGGCTGCGCAGTACCAGCAAAAGTTGCAATGAATGTGTTGTTTCCGGACGGCGACACGGGACCGGATATGAACGGCGACCAACGCGCGGGCGGTTCTACACCGCGCCATCACACCGGGAAATATGATTCGACGGATAGGAGTGTCCGCAAATTGACCACAGTTCAGGCGGAGTTCGGGTTGATCAGGCTCCGCACGTCCAGATCATCGACCGTTCCGGGCCGGCGGGCCGGCGGGCCGGCGGGCCGGCGGAAACCTGACGTGCCGGGTGGGTAACCGCCGGCCTCGCGTGACCGCGGTCATATACCCAATCGACCCAACCGATACCAATCCGCTTCCATGAGATCATGGAAGCGGACCCGACGCTGTGTCCAAGAGCCTGCCTGGGCGCCGATCCTCGCAATCGAAGATCTACCAGGTGGGCCCAGGGCTCCTCCTCGGCACGATCCGGCAACCAGATCCGCAGGCCGGCCGAGAGAAGGACCGCTGTCGTCCGTGCTGTGTTCGCAGGGCAGGGCGGACATGAACAAGGAGTCGAGCGATGAGCAGCACCCGGCCGAGCGGTCCCGCCCAGGACGAACCTGGCTTCGATGCGCTGTCGGAGGCTCTGGCCGAGGCGGCAGCCGCCGTCCGGGACCTGGAACCCATCGCGCGGCAACGCGCCGAGCAGCTACGACACGCCGTCGAGGCGCTCCACGGCAGTGGGATCAACGCGATCGTCCGGAAGCTGCGCGGGGATTCTCGCGGCCGGGAACTGCTGTTCGAGCTCGCGGACGACCCGATTGTGCACCTGTTGTTCTATGTTCACGGGGTCATCCAGCCGACTTCGGTGACCGAGTCGCTGCGGGCGCTGGAGAAGGTCCGGCCCTACCTGCGGGCACAGGGCGGGGACGTGGAACTGATCCGCATCAACGGGGACACCGCATTCCTACGGGTGAGCGGAACGTGCAACAGCCGCGCCCTGACCGGGGTCACACTGCGCGAGGTGATCAAGGATGCTCTGGTCGGTGGAGTCGGGTCCGTCGCCCGGGTGGTGATGCTCGCCGGTGAGCCGGCGCCGACGCTGATCCCCCTGGGGTCCGTACGCACCCGTGACGGTGGGTGGGTAGCGGTCGGTATGGCCGCGGACCTCACCCGCAGCGAGATGACGGCGCTGCACCTTGAGCGGGCCGACGGCACCGAAGCCGACGTCGTGGTCGTGAGCCTGGACGGCCGGCTCATCGCCTACCGCGACCTCTGCGCCCACCAGGGGCTCCCGATCAACGTGGCGAAGCTCGACCCGACGACAGGAACCCTCACCTGCCCCAGGCACGGCTTCTGCTACGACGCGCAGTCCGGTACCTGTCTGAACGCACCAGGTGCACAGCTGGAACAGTTGACGCTGCGGATCGACAACGGCCAGGTGTGGATCCGACTCTCCTGATCGCCATCAGGATGACGGACCGTCCACCGGGAGCATCCGATGCCAGCCGAGAACACCGCCCGTGGCCTGCGACTCTGGTCCCGCCATCACGCTCGGCGTTCTCACCGTGACCCTCACAGGCTAGCCCGTGCCGGCTACCGGCGTCATCCTGGCGGTTCTGATCGTCGCCTCGGAAGTTCTGGCTGCGCACGACCGCCGGGAGGACAAGCTGAAATAAAAGCGGCACCCCGGCCGGCAAAACCCGTATTCCTACGCGTTCCCTTCCGCGCACCCATCCATCAACGGTCACCAAACGTAATCGTCGGAACCCGCCATTCGTGTTGGAGAACGGGTCCAGCAACCCACGGCTGACACAGACCGCGGAGATGCTTCCGCCTGACCATCCGCGGACCGTGTTAACGTACGAGGTGCCAGTCCGCTGGGTGGCAGCCTTGCGATTCGCTTGTGTTCACGGTTCCATGTATCTACCGAAGATATCGGAAGAGCGCCCGTGCGAGAGACCTACCCACTGCAGATCGGAACACGGGTCCAAGCCGTCGACGCCACCCGCCAACCGGGACTACTACTGGGAACGCGATCGCATCTGCTGATCGCGACAAGCTATCTCATCCTGACATTCCTGCTGACCATCAATGTATGGTCGGATCCAACCCGGAACATCATCGCCGGTAATTCGAATGACACCGGCCTGTACTGCTGGTGGCTTGCCCACACCGCGCACGCCGTCGTGAGCCTGTCGGATCCGTTCGTCACCCACCTGGCGAACGCACCGGAAGGAATAAACGCGCTCTGGAACACCTCCGTCCTGGTTCCAGGCCTGTTGCTGACACCATTGACCCTGGCCGCTGGGCCGGTTTTCTCCTACAACCTGCTTGTGGTCCTGGCATTCTCGCTGTCCGCTTTCGGCGCCTACCTGTTCGCGTGCAGGCTCGCCGTGCGAACCACCGCAGCATTTATCGCCGGTGTTGTCTACGGTTTTTCGCCTGCCATCGTCGGGGCTGGTATTGGGCATCTGAGTACGTTGTTCGCACCAGCAATCCCTCTACTCCTATGCCTGGTCGTAGATATATTCAAAGGCTCACGCGGGCCTTCCCGAAACGGGACTCTACTGGGTATCGGAGCTGGACTGCAACTGCTGACCGGCGAAGAGGTGCTGTTCATAACAGCGATAACAGCCGTACTCGGGATTGCCGTCCTGGTATTAAGTCGACCGAGTCTCCTCCGCCAGGCCATCAACCCGACCCGGGCATTGACAATTTCATTACTGTCGTGTCTCGCCCTGACCGCGTTGCCTCTCGGAGTTCAGTTCTTCGGTTCTCCCCGGAGCCACGGGAGCCCATTTCTCGCCAATTTCTACAAGAGCGACCTGACGGGCCTGTACGTCCCTCCCGCGCGACAGCTGCTCGTGTCGTCGGCCCAGGCCAGGCAGGCCGCGACGTTCCAGGGTGGTCCTGCGGAGTACATGAACTATCTCGGGTGGCCCCTGCTGATCGTGTGTGTGTTGGCAGTTGTCCTCGGCTTCCAGGATCTCAGGTTGCGGATCGCCGGACTCACCGGCGTGCTCCTGGCTGTCCTCGCTCTGGGAAGCACGCTGCTCGCCAAGGGGGTCGAGACAGGTCTGCGGCTGCCCTGGAACCTGGTTGCCAAAATACCGATCTTCGACTCCGCGCTGCCCAACAGGCTTTCCATGAGCACAGCGTTGATGGCCGGACTGGTGCTCGCCCTTGCTGTCGATCGGCTGCCCTCCCGACTCGGGTACGGTGGGTCGCTCACAGCTGTCACGATCGCCGTGGTCTGCATTCTCCCGCTTGTCCCACGGCCATACTCCATCGAACGGTCACCCGATATCCCTACGTTCTTCACCACCGATGCGGTCAAGATTCTCCCGAAGGGTTCAACCGTACTCGTCCTCCCCTACCCGACCGGGATACAGACCGCGCCGATGGCCTGGCAGACAGCCGCTCGCTTCCATTTCTCGATGCCTGGCGGCTACTTCATCGGGCCTGGCCCCGACGGCAAAGCCTATATGGGTGGGCGAAGGCCGACAGCAACGGCACAACTACTGATCGACGTTGAAAAAGGAGGGCTTGCCGGGGTTCCGACCCCGACACAGATCGCACAGGCACAGATCACCCAGGCACAGGGTGACTTCGCCCGACTTGGCGTGCGAGCGGTCGTGCTCGGCCCCGCGAACCACCGGGGCGAGCTCCGCGACGCGGTCACGCTGTTGGTGGGAAGTCAGCCGGAATTCCGCGACGGTGTGTACATCTGGCGCCTGCCGTCACGGACGTAAGTGGATCAGACCGCCACCGCACGCAGGGCACGGCTGGCCGGCCGGACCCCGGCTGAGGGTCCGGCCGACGCAGGCGTCAGGATGGGTTGAGGACGTTGATCCACTGGTTGTCGAACAACGGGACGCGCTTGCCGTCCTTGACCTCCGAGAACTGCACGTCGGTCGAGAAGATCCGGTTGTCCGGCGAGATGACCTGGACCGGCTTGGCGAAGTTGACCTTCGCCAAGGGCGGGTAGTCGATGTCGCCGGCTGTGTTGAGTGCCTGGGCCAGGCTCTCCCCGTCGATCGTGGTGAGCTTGGCAGCCAACTCGGCCACCAGGTGGGTGGTCGCCCACATGATCAGACCCTGGTCGCTCAGCTCGGTCTCGGGCGCGCCGCTGGCAACAGCCTCGTCGTGGAACTTCTTCACCGCGGGGATGCTGGTATCGCTCACCGCGGCGTTCTGGCTGATGAAGACCGTGCCGTTGGCGGCCGCGCCCAGTCGGTCGATCCGCTTCTGGCTGGCCTGGGACGAGCCGTAGGCCATGATCGCGTTGTTGCCGGACTGGCGCAGCGCCTGGGCCAGTCGCTCGAAGCCGCCGCCGCCGAGCACCATGTCGATGCAGTCGGTGCCACTGAGGTTGGCCGCATAGGTCGTGAAGTCGGTTGCGGTCGGCGGGATGAAAACGCTCTTGGGGGCCGGCAGGTTGAACGGTTTGAGACCCAGGGTAACCAGCGACGCGGAGTTACGGCCGGCAGCCAGGTCGACGACTGCGACTCCCGGAGTCTTCTTGCCGAGCTTGCCACAGGCGGTTCCACCACCCGCGACCTCGATGACGCCGGAGATGAACGGGTACGAGTAGGGGCTCTTCAGCTCGCTCGCGCTGTTCGGGATCGCACCGACGACGGGGATCTTCGCCTTCTCCAGGATCGGCATGTACCGATCACCGTTCGCGGAGGTTCCGGTCACGAACAGATACTTACCGGTAACCGCCTGGTTCGCGCAGTCGGCAGCCTTGTTCGGGTCGAACTGATCGTCACAGGCGGTGACTTCAACGGGTCGGCCCTTGATGCCACCCGCCTTGTTGATCGCAGTTGCGGCCGCCTTGACCGCCGGCGGGATCTCGCTGAACGCCTCCGACGGTCCGGACAGCGCGGTGATAACCATGACCTTGACCGGCTCGCCGGTCAGCTTGGGGCCTGTGGTGGCCGTCGACCCGGGGCTGCCCCCGGACGAGCTGCTTCCACATGCAACCAGCGTCAGCGCGAGCGCTCCTGCCAAGCCCACGGTGATGGGTAACTTTCTGCGCACGGTCTTTAACCTCCTGCAAGAAAATCCATGGCGAACAGGTGTCTACAGGGCCGCTACAGCCATGCCGCCGCATCACAGCTCCGACCGTCCATCGACGGCGACGCAGCAGGCCGGCCTGGTCACGCGATCCCTAGGAGTACGACCTCCTTCGTGGCACCAGAGCCATCTCCATGGCGTTAAGCGGAAAATGATTCAGCCAAATCTGATGTCTCGGACGATGACCGTCAAGCCCTTTCGTCCATCCGCCTCCCGGAAGATCGACGACCTGGATCATGATCAAAATGGCGGCTACGGTCGGTGCCAGTAGCCGCACCCGCCCGTCCGGCCCGGTCGGAGCGAGCCATCGAGCAGTGCTGTCCACGCCCACCGGTCACCGGATTCACCGACAAACTGCTGACGTGTCGAATACAATCGAACGAGAACAAGAATCCAAATTCATGTAGATTTTTCTGGCCATTACGTGCCCACTGTTCATCTGTCCGGAATAAGGATTTTTCACTTACGTACTAATCTCGATACCGGAGTCGTCGACTCGCACCGACAGTGGAAGCCACGGCATTCCAACACCCAGAGAAAAGGCGGAGGATGACACGCTCGTGCCAGCCGCTCATCCGGCGGAAAATCTTTCCGGCGGTCAGCGCAGGTCACGCCCGCGCAGCCTACGGCAGGCGCCGCGTCGCTACGATCACACTTGTTTTCGTCACCCTCATCTTGCTGGCTCAGTCCACGCCAGCCCAGGCAGCCGACTCCACTCAGTACAGAGGTGACGCCTCACGCGGCACCGGAGTGGCCATACCGTTCAGCGGTTTCACTGACCGTGACGGGCGGGCCGTCCTGATCTCGGGCGCGGTCGGCGTCGACCTGGTCCTCGGCTCAACCGCCCAGCCGTATCTGCCCTGCCAGAACTACGACCCCCGGACCGGCACCGGTGACACCTTTGTGAATGCCTGCGAGGTACGCGGAAGCTACACCACCTACACCCGTTTCCCCGTCGGGGCAGGTACCGTTTTTCCGAACGGCTACTTCATGCCTGACACCCAGCCGGATCTGGTCAACGGCGGTTCACTGAAAACAGACTGGGGTGCACGCGCCGCCGGGCTTTCCGTGGAGTTCTACCCGGACGTCACCCGCGACCAGGAGTATGTACACTCCCGTTTCTACGTCGACCAGTTCAACCACCGGGCGAATGGCTGGACGTATTCCCCTTACGTGGGATCGATCAAGCTTGCGACCCTCGCGGACCCGGGCACGGCCGAGATCACCGGCAACGTGACGAGAGGCGGGTCGACACCGCCCAAGGACCAGATCAGGTTTACCGTCTTCGGTGGCGACGCCCGTTCGTCCACGGGCTACCCGATCTCCTCCTTCGCGGTCACCTACAGTCTCGGTGGTGCGGGCTGGACCACCGGGGCAATGTATGCCGGGTCCCAGCGGGTCACCGTCGACGACACAGCAACCGGCCACCAGTGCATCTATGATCTTCGCGGCATCGCCGGCACGAACAACCACATGGACTTCGACTTCGCCCGCCCCGACTTCGGCCGCGGCGGCGGACGGTGCAACTTCTAGGCGCAACGTTCAAGCGCACGCACTCGTGCCTCGGAGGTCATTCGGTCATCTCGGAG
This sequence comes from Frankia sp. Cppng1_Ct_nod, assembly GCF_920656135.1. Lineage (NCBI taxonomy): Bacteria > Bacillati > Actinomycetota > Actinomycetes > Frankiales > Frankiaceae > Frankia > Frankia sp. Cppng1_Ct_nod. Next base: position 12,364 of record NZ_CAKKTK010000054.1, read on the forward strand.
ATCATTCGGTCATGAGGCGTCGAGCCGGTCCACCCGGAGCGTCTGCGCGATTCGCTGCCTCACGGTGTGTTTCTCGGCGACCTCGTGGACGAACGGCTGCCGCATCGTCGCCGGGTCACTCGACCTGCATGCCCCAGTCCCGTCGTACGCATCAGCTCACGAGACCCTGGCGAAGTATCCCGGGACGGGTCGACGCCCGCAGGATCCTGCCCGGGGAACGCTCGCCGCCGCCGATCCAGTAGCCGCCGTCCAGGCGTAAACCGACCTGGTCGGGTGGGACGCACTGGCTGTCGACCCGGTGGGCGTCGAACCCCGTGTTCACCCCGGCGAAGGTCTCGTGGCAGTTTGCGCAGTGGGCGGCGGTCAACGCCGTCCAGCGTACGTCGCACCGCCCACAGCTCAGCAGCGTCGGGCGGTCGTAGTCGACGTCCCGGCCAGCCAATGACTCACTCCCTCACGCGTGTCCGAGCTCGTGTCCTTTGCCGACCATGATTCTGTCCGATCCGGAGAATCCGGCGCGACGTGGGTACGGGCCCACCGACTCCACGGTGGGGGCTCGCCGATGCTCGACGATACTTCTCGGATGGGACCGAGACGCCGGTTCGCCCTGAGGAAACCCGTGCGATCATGCCCGAGGCACTCCCGCGGATCATCGACTTCGCGACCCATCGAGCCGATCTCACCGAGCTGATATACGCGCTGAACGCCGGAGACAGCCCACCACGGGGAGGAAGGGCCAGGTGCCAGAGACCCCGGCGGCTGCGCGGCCAGGCGTGGGGCAGGTCATCCTGATACCGGCTGACGCTGTACCACCGACCCCGAGCCGTCGGTAGCGGGACATGTGCCCGGAGAGAGCAGGAGGAGGAACTGCCGGGTCACCGGCAGTTCCCGGTCGCCTCGATCAGCGGAAACCGTCCGGTCAGGCCGCTTCCGCCGGTGCGTAGGTGTGGCAGCGCGGACTGCACACCCGGACGCAGGCGCTACAGCCGATGCAGTTGCCGCCAGCCTCGATAATCATCACATTGCGTTCGACTTCCTCGTCCTCGTCCATGGGGTCGACCAGGTCACCGTCCTCGTTGACGCCCATCAGCTTCAGGACGCCCTGGCCGCACACCTTGAAGCACCGGCCGCAGCCGATACATTTCTTCTGGTCGATGGCCATGATGTAGTGAGGCACCCACGGGCTGGCGTCTCGGGTGGCGAACTGAACGTGGCTCATGCAAAGTCTCCTCGGTCTCAGAAGGTCGGGTCGAGGGCCTTCAGCTCCTGGCCGGCGGCGTCCAGTGCGGTGTGGGCCTCGTATGTTTTCTGGGCGACATCCATGATTTTCGACCTGTTCACGGGCAGCTTATGAACAGGTCGTGCGGATCCATCTCGGCCTGGGTCGCGCGGGCGGACAGCTTCTTGACCCTGGCCTTGATGTCGCCGATATCGCTCATTGTCGCGGTTCCATCGTATGTCCGCAGTGCGCGGACGGAAGCTGAGGAAAAGGGCTGGACACACGGGTCCACTCGTCCTCGTCCGACGAGCCGACAAGCCCAGCAGGACACCTCGACAGAGGTCACGCTCGCTTACCGTCTCAGCGCAAGCCGGACGATAAAATCGGGTATATGGTACAAATTTGTACAATACCGAAGTCGCGCCAGCCAGTCGGCTGGGATAACCTTCCATTACAATGAGTCACCTTAGGCGTACGTCGAAAGTGGTTACCGGACACGTTTTCCCGCAGGTCCGCCGTCATTTCTGCGCAATCTGTATCCGAACCGGGTTGACAGCGAATATTACTCTCCGAATTCCTGATTCCAGATTCTTTCCCGCCCTTGAACGCTCGGGTAGCCTTTGGGTTGTCCGGACACCCTCCTCCCACTCCAGGGACGCAAAGAAGGAGATCCGTATGTCAAGCACACCTATCACCGAGGCCCGTCGCCTGAACGGTCGAGAAATCGATCTGTTTGTTGACAGTGCGCAGCCCGCGCCCCGGGTCGAACTCACGTCGCCCGGTTTCCCTTTCGCCTACGAGTTCATCCTGGCATTTCCTACCGCCTCGGTACCGGTCCTGGAGCCGGTAGCGGCAGCACAGCCTTTCGGTTTGTTGAGTGCCGAGCCTCATGTTCCCGACCCCGCCAACGGGGTTGACCTCACTGGTGGTCCCACCATGAAGAAGAAGAGCTCCACTTCCATCAATACGACAACCAAGTTCACCGGTCTTTTCCTGGACACGACGATCGACTGTAATAGCGACTGACGTGGCGTGGAAACGGGCCGGAGCCGGGCAGAAAGGAAACGGACGACGTCAGTGGCGAAGGCTGCTCCGGTCGGTATCCACACGTCTGTCCGTCTGGGCGGTTCAGGACGCACAGGCAGGCGCACTCCTGCGGAACGCGCTCGCAGTCAACAGGTCTGCCATCCTCCGGCTGCTTGCCATCGGGCTGGTAAACGCACTGCTGGCCGTCGTGCCGTCGATAATCATTCGCGAGCTGGTTGACGACGCCCTGCCCCGAGGTGGTACGACGGCAATCACGATCTGGGGTGCGCTACTGAGCTTGGTTCTTGTTGCGGAGGCTGCCTTAGGGTACGCACGGGCCTCGATCCAGTCGCAGGCTGGTGAGTCGATATCACATCAGTTGCGCGATCGGCTCTACACGACCTATCTACGCCTACCCTTCAACGCCTTCACGACCACGCATTCCGGAGAGTTCGTCTCCCGCGTAATGAATGACGCCACAATAGCCCAGATCGCAGCCATTGCAACTGTGCCGACCGCCGCCGTCGATCTATTGTCACTCGCGGTGATGGTCGGCTAGCTGTTCATTCTTGATTGGCGACTGACCATCGCGGTACTGGCTCTGCTCCCTGTGGTCGTCGCTGTGTCGAAGTTTGGTTCCCGTCGAGTGTCGACGGCCAGCCGGCGTGCGATGGAGACTGCCACCGAGCTGGTCAGTAGAATGAGTCAGACACTTGATGTGGGTGGGGCCGCACTCGTCATAACCAGCGACACCGCGGACCGCGAGACGAAGCGCTTTCATGGCCTTTCGGAGAATTACGCCGGATTTTCGATCACACGAATACGTGCGGGTGCGGCCATAGCTTTCGCCAGTGGTTGCGCGACAGCCATGGCCACCGGTGTCGTGGTGGGGTACGGCGCCTGGCTGGTCGGCCGTTCCTCGATAACTCTCGGTACTCTGATCGCATTTCTGGCCATGCTCGGCCAGGCATACGGCCCGGCATCGTCATTGAGCGGCGTGCAAGCGGACCTGGCGACATCGGCCGAGTCGTTGAAACGCGTGGCCGAGGCACTCGCCTGGCTCGGACGCGTCACCGTGACCTCGGTCGACAAGGATGATCCAGAACCACGCCACGATGTGGACCTCCAGTTTGTCGACGTCTGGTTCAGCTACAGGGGTAGCCCACGGTACGGCATGGCTAATAATGTATCTGCCGAAAGCGCCGCGAAGTTCGCGCTTCACGGGGTCTCCATCGATGTCAAAGCCGGTACGACCGTGGCGGTGGTCGGGCCATCCGGGGCGGGCAAGACGTCACTGGCCCACCTGGCAAGCGGCCTGGCCACTGTCGAACGCGGCAGCGTGCTTATCGGTGGTAAGAACATCCAGGAGATCTCGGAGAGAGAACGGAGTTCTCTTGTAGCACTGGTGGGTCAGGACGCCTTTCTATTCCATGACACGGTAGCCACAAATGTGCGTTATGGTTGTTCGGGGGTCGCCGATGAAGAGATAGCGGCCGCATGCCGGCTGGCCGGCCTGGCTGATGTCGTGGCGGGCCTCCCCCAGAAATACGAGACGGTCCTCGGTGAGCGGGGCCTGCGTCTTTCTGGCGGGGAGCGGCAAAGGCTGGTCCTTGCTCGTGCCCTTGTCCGGCAACCACGGGTGCTCGTCCTCGACGAACCCACCAGCCATCTGGACAGTACGACTGCCGAGGAGCTTCGACTTTCCCTCAAGGAAATCCGCCGGGGTCGTACTAAAGGGAATCTAAGTAGCTGGACTCCGGCAGGCCCGTGACCTGCGCAGATGCATTTTCTCGGGTCCAGTAACCAGGATTCCCATTAGTACCTGCATTCTCATCACACATCTCCTACGAATGGCCCGGGATGCTGATTTTGTAGTGTTCCTGCACGGTGGCCGCGTACTCGAGAGCGGAACTCATGAAGAGCTGATGGCTCTCGATGGCGTGTACAGTCGGATGTTTGAGCTGGAAACTGCTCTGGAACCCCCGATATCTCCGCCGGGAAAGGCATACGATGAAATTACTGCCCTTAGCTGATCGGCGTGCACGCCCTACGGATCGGCAGGGTGGAAAAGCAGACGGTAGTCCTCTTCTGTCGATCTCCTCTCGCCGGATAAGGATCAGGCCGACCTGGCCGGATGACTATCCCTATCTGTTTTCCCTGGAAAGTCATCCGAGATTGGGTTTCCGGTGGTCGTCAGATCGGCGGGTTCCGACGTATGAACTTTTTGTGGAACGCATGCGTCTCGACCCCGCGCGGGAATTTGTCGCCGTCGCGGCGGACGGCCGCCCTGTCGGGTGGCTGGAGGCTTACAACGAAGATGCGAGCTCCGGATATGCGTGGATCGGGGTCTTTATGGACCCCTCGGTACAGGGTAGCGGTCTCGGTATCGAAGCCATCGCCGTGTTCATCCATTATCTCTTTGTAAGTCTTCCGTACCGAAAACTGTACGCCAATGCCATCGAAGAGTCTTACCGGTCCTTTGCCAGCGGGGACGGCCGATTCTTCCACGTGGAAGGACGGCTACGTGAGCACGAGTTCTATAACGGCTCGTTCCGGGACCGCCTGACTCTGGCGGTCTACCGCGACGAGTGGCGGGAAATCATGCGTGTGTGGGGACCGCGTTTGGGCTGAACCCTCGAGGTGGATTGATGGCCAGGAAGGACGGGGTTTTGATCTTAACTCAGGAGATCGACCCGCACAGCGACGCCGTGATCGAGGAGCTGACACGGCGAAAGATCCCGGTATGGCGCGTGCACACGGCCGATTTTCCTCTGAATGCCACCCTCACGGCTACGAACGATGCCCAGGGATGGTGTGCTCATTTGTCCTGCTCACACTTTCGGGTCGATCTCGAAAGGATTCGATCGGTTTGGTTTCGACGTCCCAGTCTCTTTCGGATCGACGATCGCCTCACCGGATCGCGCGCGGAATTTGCTGTTGCGGAGTCAAGAATGGCGATCGGCGGTGTTTTGCGATCACTACCCGTACGATGGGTTAATCATCCCGAAAAAATTGTGAGCGCGGACTATAAACCATTCCAGCTCGCCGTCGCTCACAGGCTCGGTTTCACGGTCCCTCGCAGTCTGGTAACCAATGATCCGGAGATGGCTCGTCATTTCATCGATGAACTTGGTGAAGTCATCTACAAGCCGCTGAGTTCGATCATCGTTGGTTTGGAGGAGGCGCGGCCCCTCAACCAGTTCACCCGACTTGTAACACAGGATGACCTTCCGTTGATCGATGCTGTGCGGCACGCACCATGCCTGTTTCAGGAGCGCATTGAGAAGGCTTTTGAGCTACGGGTTGTCGTCATGGAATCGCGAGTATTCTCGGTAGCAATCAACAGTCAGAACTCTGAACGGACGAACCTTGACTGGCGGCGTTCTTATACGGATCTTACCTATTCGGTCCATGAGATGGACCCGAGCCTGGAGCGCCTTTGTCTTGAGCTTGTCGACGAACTCGGCCTCGTCTTTGCTGCCATCGACCTCGCGGTCGGGAACGATGGCACCATTGTTTTTTTCGAGCTGAACAGTAACGGGCAATGGGCGTGGCTCGAGGAGCACGTCGATCTTCCATTGGTGGACAGCATGGTTGACCTTCTCGCGGGTGACGGAGGAGCGCATGTCACGTAATCTTGCGACCATTGTGGCCGAAGATCAATTCGATCGCAGAGTCTGCCGGAATCCGGCCGAGTTGGCGCGACGGGATGAACGGCGACGGGCCGAAGTGCATGGAATCATCCAGACCAAACGCCTCCTGAACCCAACAGAACTCACCGACGCGGCTCTCGTCCTTCACCATGGCGTCGACGTGCACGACGCCATTCTCGCGCACCTCCTGGCGGGTGCGGCTCTGCTCGCAGGTCATGAACCGGCTCGCGCCCTTCTGGGTCCCACTTTCGATCGCCTTCTGCACCGCCTTGGGCACCCCCAGGCACTGGGCACCCAGTGGGTTAACGGTGTATTATGCGTCGTACGTAATGGCCGGCTGTGTTCGGTCGATCCGGCCAAGGGGATCGATGTGCCGGCATTAACAGCGGACGGTCCCATGTCCGAAGGATCGGTCGTTCAGTTTGGCGACGAGGAGCGGACGCGGGAGCCGTGTATGAGCAACCTGCCGACGGTGTTACACGCTGCATATGCACGGTACCCGTTGTAGTGGGAAGGGTGACCCGTGGCCTGGCCTGGCCTGGCCTGGATTTTTTACCGGGGTAGCGGACTCGTCTTTTTGATCACAGTCCCATAGTTTTGATCATGGTTTCCTGTTCCTGGGACGGTCGGGGCGCGACTGTCGCATCGCGGGCGCCGGGCTCCACGCCCCCGGCGGGGTCCTTCCTGGGGTTGTCGGGTCGGTGGTGGCCTGATCAGGTCGGGGCAGGCACTGCGGTGACCTTCCGCCAGACATCTCAGCGACCCCGTTTCCCCCGGCCGCCTAGCCACACAGCCTGCCCCAGCATCACCACGGACATCGGGTGCTGTTGCCTGCCCACTCACCGTCGATTTTCGTCCTAGAGTCCCCCTTGAGGCCTCCGAGCGGGCGAAGCACCACGGTCGCGATCTGTGCCTTGAGTCGCACCACGGCCACACCGTGCCGGCCGAACAGGTCCGTACCGTAGTCGGGACTGTGATGGGCACCGGCAAGATAGATCGCCGAAGAGACGGCGAGAACCGCCGCGGGGACGGCAATCCCGGTGAGCCACCGGTGGGAGATGCGCGTCGTCGGCACGAACGGACTTCTCATGGTCATCGCAGTCCTGTGCATGTCGTGGAGGCCACTCCTCATGATCACCCCGGTCGGCCGGTATCGATCTTGTTTCCCGAAGTCGCCAGGACATACCATTTCGCGCCGAACTGGTTGAGTCCCTGACCGTTGATGTCACCCGAGCTGGTGTCACCGACGTAGTAGTAGAGCGGGTGACCGCCGTAGGTGACCTCGTGTGTCCCGTCGGATCGCGTTGTCGTGCCGAGCAGGCCCGCCGTGACCCCGGCACCGGCCGTGGGCGCGCCCACGGAAATGTAGGGCGGCCAGGCCGTCGCACAGGCTCCAGCGCAGGACGAGGTGGTTCCCTTATCGGCCTCGAAGAGGTACAGAGTCCACCCGCTGCCACCGACCAGCACGTTACCTACCTTGGTGGCGCCGACGGCGACGGTCGCAGCGGCAGGTGCCGCCCCACCGCCCGTCGAAGGTGCCGTCCGAGCCGGTGTGCCGTAGCCACCGCCGGCACCGCCGCCACTGCTTGCACACGCGGCGAGCGCAGCGGCCACCATAGCCGTGGACACGATCATGGCTGTCCTTTTCACAGGGCCTCCATCCGCCGGGCTCGATGGACAGCACCGTTTGGTTGCCCCGACGAGCCGTCACACCCCCATCACGGCCGAGCCTGCCCGGCGGTTCAGCCCGGGTTCCAGCGCTTCAGTCCGGGTTGATGCCGTGGTTGAGGCCACTCGCGAAACGATGGCCTGGTTGACGATCCGACTGCTGCGGGCCGACTGGGTTCCCGCCGACAAATCCTCGGTTCGGTTGAACCCAGGGCTCGTCCGACCCGTGTACAGGGGGAGGAGAAAGGAGGTGAAATCATGAGCGTCTTCACTGCCCATGTGCCGCACAGGCACCGGAAGCACCGACGTTCGAGGTCGCGATCGCTCTCGAGGTCGAGGTCGAGGCACCGCCACTAGATTTTTCGAGGCCGCCGATGGCGCAAGAAAAGCCATGATCGCGCCTTCTCCGGCCGACGGACACCTCATGAAGTCGGTAGGTGCAGAGATAAAGGTGTGTGCGGCGGGGCGTGAGTCACGACCATCGCCGCACACTCCAGGTGGTGTATTCAGTGACATCCGTCGTAAACGCTGGTAGCACTCCGCCCAGCAGGAGGCCGCGGCGATCGAGTCGGGCGTTGCTACGCATGTTGACGTTCGTAGCCATGTCCGACCGGTTGGCGTCCGACCAGGCGGCCGCGGAGCTGATCGAGCAGGCGCCGCCGGTCCGGATCTTCACGATGTTAGGTCGGTTCTGGCCGTATTGCCGGTCCCGTCGTGCCGTGCTCGCGTTCGTCCTCGTCCTCAGCGTTGTGCAGCCGGCGCTCGACGTTGCCGAGATCTGGTTGTTCAAGCTCCTGGTGGACAACGTCCTGGTTCCCGAAAGTTTCTCCGGATTCCCCCCGATTGCTGCGGCCTACATCGTCCTGACCCTGCTAGGTGGATTCGTCTCCTACGTGGACGATGTCCTGTCGGAATGGTTGAGTCAGCGGTTCCTGACGGATCTTAGGGCCGATGTCTTTCGGCACATGCAGGGCCTGTCGATGGATTTCTTCGAGAACCGGCGTATAGGAGATCTCATCTCTCGGCTGACCGGCGACGTGACGGCCATCGAGACGTTCCTCGTTTCCGGTCTTCGGGACGGAACGTCGTACGCCCTCCGCCTGGTCGCGTACACCGTAGCGATCTTCCTGATCCAGTGGCAGCTCGCACTGGTTTCCTTCCTGGTCGTGCCATTGCTCTGGCTGGTCTCCCGCCACTTCGCCCGGCTCATTAAGATCGCCTCACGGGAGCGGCGCCGTCGCGCCGGATCACTCAGCGTCGTCGCCGAGGAGGCACTGTCCAACGCCGTTCTGGTACAGGGCTATAACCGGCAGCAGTGGGAGATCGAGCGCTTCCAGCGCCAGGCCGAAGCCAAGTACCACGCCGAAATGGCAGCCACCCGGCTGCGCGCGCTGTTCACCCCGTTGGCCGAGACCACGGAGCTCATGGGCGCACTCGCAGTCATCGGCCTCGGTACCTGGCAGCTTTCCAACGACCAATTGTCCATTGGCGGGCTACTTGTATTCCTCACATTCCTCGCCGGACTTTACGTGCCGGTGCGCGGGCTGAGCCGGATAACGGCATCCGCCTATTCCGCATCGGCCGGCGCGGAGCGGGTCATCGAACTGCTGGAACAGGCTCCCGGCGTCCAGCAGTCCAGGTTTCCTCGCACCCTCGTTCACCCGAAGGGACATGTGTACTTCGATGCCGTGTCCTTCCGGTACCCCAGCCGCGGTGACTGGGCGCTTGACCGTGTGACCCTGAGCATCCCACCAGGCCGGACACTGGCTCTCGTGGGCGCGAGCGGAGCCGGCAAGTCGACGCTGGCCAAGCTTCTGATGCGCTTCTACGATCCCGACATCGGCCGAATTCTGCTGGACTCGGTCGATATCCGCGACCTCGATCTCTCCTGTCTACGCGGCAACATCGCGGCCGTACTACAGGAAACCCTTGTCTTCGATGGCACGATAAGAGATAACATCGCATACGGCAAACTCGGCGCCACCGACACGGACATCGTCGCGGCGGCCCGCTCCGCCGATGCGCATCAATTTATCACAGCACTCCCGGATGGATATGACACGCGCATCGGCGAACGCGGACGCCGGCTGTCCGGTGGGCAGCGCCAGCGGATTGCCATTGCTCGCGCCATGATTCGGGATGCCGCCGTCCTGATTCTCGACGAGCCCACCACCGGTCTCGACGCGGAATCCGCATACCGGCTGACAGCTCCTATGCGGAGGCTCATGGTAGGACGCAGCACCATTCTTATCTCACATAGTCTACTCATCACTCGGGATGCCGCCGAGATAGTCGTGTTGTCGCAGGGCGGCATCACCGAACGCGGCACCCACGACGAACTGTTGCGGCGGAACGGGACGTACTGCGAACTCTGGCGGCACGCTGCATTCGACGGACCCCGCAAGGCCGAAACCGGAGACCGCCGATGAACCTGTCCGTCTCGACGCCGAAAAATGCCGACCCCGAGCATTATCGCCCGGGCCACCCGATCGCACCCGGGTATGAGGTGGTCTCCCATATGAGCCGCGGCGATGCGCTCGACGTCTACGAGGTCTGGAGTGAAGAACGCCGCTGTATCTGTGTCGCGAAGACAATCCGGCCGGACCGCCATGAGGATCGGGTACGTCAGCGGCTGCTGCAGGAAGGCCACCTGCTGGAGTCCCTCAGCCATCCGCATCTGGTCCGCGCATACACAACCATTACGTATCCAGAGCCGATCATCATCCTGGAAACCCTGACCGGCCCGACCCTGGAGGATGTCATCGCCGACCGCCGACGCCTCGACGTGCCGGACATCGCACTGCTCGGAATCCAGCTGTCATCGGCAATCCACTACCTGCACGGCAAGGGCCACCTTCATCTCGACCTCAACCCTTCCAACATCATCGCGCAGTGCGGAACGGCCAAGTTGATCGATCTCAGCCTCGCCCGCCCGGCCGGGCGGATGCCCCACGGGCTCGGGACGAAGGAATACCTCGCACCCGAGCAGGCACGCGGCGACGAGGTCGGACCGGCGACGGATATCTGGGGTATCGGCGCCGTCCTGTACGAAACTGCAGGCGGCCGGGCCCCGTTCGAGGCACGAGACGACTGGGAGTCTGCACTGCTTGCCGCGGGCGAGTACCTCCAACTCCGGCGCTCCCCCTCTCCGCTTCGGCGACGTGACCTGCCCTCGCGACTGCGGGACGCCATCGGGCAGTGCCTCGATCCCAACCCGCCTGGACGCCCGACGTCCGACCAGCTCGCAGAGGTACTCGGCCGCTTTCAGCCATGGTCGACAGCACAGCCGTGAACACGGACCCAAACATGGCCGTAAGGAGGCGGCGGTTCACCGCCGGAGTCAGGTCGGTGCACCCACCAGCTGACGGCCATCGTCGGTCACCACCATCACCTCACGGATCTCTTCGCGTGGTAGCCGTGTACTGCCCTGCACCCGGGCGTCCCCGGCATAGGTCGCGACCCAGATGGCCGCCACCTCACGTGTACCGTCAGCCGCGACCACGACGAGCTGGCAGTGCTCCTCGGGCGCCACCCCGCTGACAGCGACCGTGAGGCTGGTACCCACGCCGGCCCTGGCGAACGAGATCATCGCGTGTACCCGCGTCGACGAGTCCGTGGCGGACACGACCGTCTGTGCCGGCACGTCGGACCCGGACAGGCCCAGACCCGCGGCGGTGCCACTCACCGCAAGAACGGCTGCCGCCGCGACGGCCAGGAGCCGCCGACGGCGACGGCGACGGCGTTCGACCGTCACCCCCCGGGCCGCCGCAACCATCCGCGGTAACAGGTCCGGCGACGGTTCGGGTAGCCCGTATGCCGCCTCCTCTGGACTCAGCCTCGACAGCAGCCCGGGCAGCTCCGCGAACTCGCTGAGCGTGCCCCGGCAGCGGACGCAGCCGTTCAGATGCGCCTGCACCGCCGCCCGCTCGACCGGCTCCAGAGCACCGAGTACCAGCGCACCGAGTGCCAGTTCGGCCTGCTCGCACATCATCTCGTCACTCCCCGCTCCCGCAGTGCGAGCTTCAGTGCCCGGAGCCCGTAGAACGCCCGCGACTTCACCGTCCCGACCGGAACCCCCAGGGCCTCGGCGGCCTCCGCCACCGACCGGCCCCGGTAGAACGTCTCCACGATGACCGCGCGGTGTGCCGGACTCAGCGTTGCCAGTGCGTCCGCGACCAGCCAGCTCTCCATCGCACGCTCGATGTCGTCCTCCGCGGGGACCTCGACGACATCGGCCTGGGCGACTTCGTACGGCCGCGACCGCCGAGCCCGGTACTGGTCGCACGCGATGTTGTGGGCAACCGTGAGCAGCCAGGACCGGATCGAGCCGCGGCTCGGGTCCGCCACCGTGTCCAGGCGTCGCCACGCCCGCAGGAACGTCTCCTGAACGATGTCCTCAGCCCGTCCCCGGTCCCCGTCGGTCAGCCGGTTGGCGTAGGTGAACACGGCACCACCGTGTTCCTCCTGGAGAACGCGCAGCACCGTCTCCTCGTCCCGGCCATCCCTGCGAGCCGTCACATCCCCCATCACGGCTGTACATGCCCGACGGTTCAACTCGGTGGTCTGTGGTGCACGACCGTCCCTTGGTCCACGATTGGCGAGACAGTCGACACGGCGGAGCCTGGGGGCGATGTGAACAACCTGAATGCCGGGGGAACGGTGCGGCACCCGCGGCCACGGTTGTCCTGCTTCGGGACCGTACGGATGGTCCCGAAGTGCTGATGACGCGGCGTACCTCAACCCTGTCGTTCGCAGGGAGCTCCGACGCCGGAACCGTCAGCCGCGTCGACGGGTGATCATCGGTAGGCCGCCGCGGGGCCGCAGGGTCACCGTCGGCTCGGGTGTGATCTCCACACCCGCAACCGGTTCGAACGCCCACCGGCGGCAGATCGTAGCAAGGGCGAGCACACCTTCGGTCAGGGCAAAACCGTTGCCGATGCACTGATGAGGGCCGCCCCCGAAAGGAAAGTAGGCATAACGGGGGCGGTCGGGGTCGAGTCCGTCCCCGATCCAGCGGGTCGGATCGAAACGTTCCGGGTCCGGCCACCACTTCTCGTCACGGTGCACAACCCACTGGCTGAGCAGCAACGTCGAGCCTGCCGGCAGCAGATAACCGCCGACGATGTGATCCTTCAGAAGGTACCGACCCATGCCCCACACCGGTGGGTAGAGGCGCATCGACTCGGCGAACACCGCGTCGGTGTACGGCAGGTACGGCAGATCCGCGACCGTCGGGCGCCGGCCCGCGAGGACCCTGTCGAGCTCGGCGTGCAGCGTGGACGCGATCTCAGGATGCCGACCGAGCAGATGAAAGGTCCAGGTCAGTGCGTTGGCGGTGGTTTCGTGACCGGCAAGCAGGATCGTGAGGACCTCGTCGCGGACCTGGGTGTCGTCCATGCCGGCGCCGGTCTCAGCGTCACGGGCGGACAACAGCAGCGACAGCAGGTCCGTCCCGCCCGCTCCGGCGGCACGGCGACGTTGGATGAGGTCGTAGACGATCCGGTCGAGGGCGTGGCGCGCGTCACGGCGCCGCCGGGCCGCGGGAAGCGGCAGCTTTTCCATCAGTTCGAAACCTGCCTGCAGGGCCTTGCGGGTGGCCACCATGTTTTCGCTGATAGCGGTCCGGATGATGTTCACCGCATCGCTGTCGACGTCAACGTCGAACAAGGTCCGCGCGACCATCGCCAGCGTCATCTCGATCATCTCGTCGTGGATGTCGAGGAGCCGCCCGTCCCGCCAGCGGTCGGCCCTGTCGTCGGCAAACGCGGCGAACGTCTCTCCGTACTCGGAGATCCGTTGGTGATGGAACAGCGGCTGCATGAGCCGACGCTGCCTGCGATGTGCCTCGCCGGAACTGGTCAGCAGCCCCTGCCCGAGTACCAAGGTCAGAGGCTCCACGACCGTCTGACGAGAACCCAGACCGCGGCGGACCACACCCCTGCCATACGCCCGGCTCGACCCGACCAGCGCGTCGGCAATGGCCGCCGGGTCCGCGACGAGGAACAGCGACATCGGACGGGAGGACAGCCGCACGATCGGACCGTAGGTCCGGCGCAGGCCGATGAGGCCCGCGAGCGGATCAGCGCGCAACAGTCTCCTCACTGTGCGTGGACCACCAGTAACTTCCGGCACAGTCTCCTCGCCCATCAGCGCGGACTCCGCGCGTCGACGGGCAGGCGAAGTAAAGGTCATCGCGGACCCTCCTCGGGAACACGGGCGGGGGCAGGGACGCTCAACCCAGCAGGACGACCAGCAGACCGATCTTCACGATAATCGCGATCTCGGCGGCGTTGCCGGAGACACTGACCACGTTCGCCGTGGACATCCGACCAGCATCAGCGGACAACACGGCCCACCGGAACCGATCTGGGGCGGTGTGCCGCGCGGCACGGCCGGGCTTGCGCTGTCCGATCCAGAGGAGGACGCACCGGCCACCGAACGCCACCGAACGCCACAGCCGGCGAGGACCACGGATACCGGGAAGCACAACGACCGATGCGGAACCCTCTCGGTTTGATGCCTGGTAGTGAGACCCGTACTATTCCTTCCCGCCACGGCGGGGGGATCCTTACCGGATGAGCGATGAGGGGTTCGGCAACTACGGGGAACAGTGGCGGCCGGTACGGGGCCGCTGTTTCCACCCGACCGGCGACCGTGGTCCCGACGGCGGAGGTGTCTGCTGCGCGAAGCCGGCCGTCATCCGAGGGTGCCTCGTCACCCCTACCGGCCTGGCCTATATGGTCGATTCCTGTTCCGATCATGCCCACCTGCTTGATGAACCCCGTCCGCTCACATCCTGAATCTCGGGCCTGACGGCCGTCCCTCCGGTGCCTTCACCTGGACGGCGCCGCGGGCCGGCACTCTCATCGGATCCGGAAAGCGGACGAGACAGGACCGGCCCCGCCACGGCCCCCACAGGTTCATCCGAGGTCACAGTCCAGGACGGATTTCGGGCATCCGTCGGGCGGCGAAAATTCATGAATTGCATGACAAAAGTTCCCGGTAAGGTCAGGAAAATCCGAACGGGAATCGCCGTGGATACAGTCACAGCAAGTATCCGGACTCGGGCCGGTTACCACCTCTGGAACGCGTTTCACGACCACGACAACGAGACCTGTAATTCGAGGTGAGCCAACCCTCGACGCCGGCGCCCAGGTCGGCGATGCCGCCTGCCCTGCATTCCGAGGACGGCCCGCTCCCAGGCAGAGCCTGGCATTGTCGTCGACCGGCCCCGAAGCCGGAATGAATGCCGCGGCGCGGAGGTCGACCATAGACGGACGGAGTTTCCGGAACCATACCGGTTCGAGTACATGCGGTGTTGCAGCGAGTCCGCATGATGCTCGGCGATCTGGCCGGCGCAACGGATCGGATCGTGACGGATGCCACGGCCGTGGCATCCGGTCCTAACGCCGGCCGGGCGGGCGACGGTGGGGCATGGTCGAGCGGGATGTGTCGCACAACGCGGCTGGCACCACACCTGCGTTCCGATCTCGCGGACAAGGTCGATCGCGTCCGGATGTATACGGACGCGTCGGCGACCCCCGGCGCGTCCGTATGGCAAAGGCCTCACCGGTCCCGCCTACTGCTCCTGGGACCTCCCGAACTGTCGCTGCCCGCCAAAGGGCTCGGGCTCACCGGCCGGACCCTCACCCTGCGCCGTCCGGCCCTCACCCTCACCCTCAGCCTGGGAGGCCTGGGCGGTCTGCTCAGCAGGCTCGGCCTGCTCGGTCTGAGCGGTCTGCTCAGCAGGCTCGGCCTGCTCGGTCTGAGCGGTCTGCTCGGCCTGCTCGGCCTGAGCGGTCTGCTCGGCCTGAGCGGTCTGCTCAGCCTGCTCAGCCTGCTCAGCCTGAGCGGTCTGCTCGGCCTGCTCAGCCTGAGCGGTCTGCTCAGCAGCCGGCTCCTGCCCTTGGGCCACCTGCCCCTGACCCTGCCCTTGGGCCTGTGCCTGGGCCGCCTGACCCTGACCCTGGGCGGCCGATTCCTGGGCCTGAGCGGTGCCTGCCACCACGCCGACAAGCTCCCACAGCCGGTTCTCGACGTACGGCTCGGTGTGGTGCGACCTGTCCGCGATCCGCCGAACGAGGTCATTGACGTTGAAGGCGGAGTCAAGATCCGAAGCACTGACCTGCACGAAATCGTCGAGAATCTGGTATCGGATTTGTCGCCAGTTCTCCCGCAGCTGTTGCTCGACCTGCTCCGCCTGAATCTGCTCCATGCGATCACCCCTGCATCAGGTATATCTTTTCTACAAGATGTAACATACGTCGCCCGCAGGAGGAGTCAACCCGAAGACAGAACATCGTGCTATATAACTTCCGGTCGTACGGCCCGTATCCTTTCACGAAGATAATCAATAATGCTCGATATCGACATCATCAGCCGTTCGGCATATAAGGACCTATTGATGTTATTCGTCAGTAAATAAGGGATTACCGGACCGCCGCCGGTATGGCGGTGTCCGGTCACCGCGACCGTCACCCAGCCGGCGTCCGGATCGTCCTCCCGGCAGGTGACCCGAGCCAGTCGAACCAGTCGAGCCACCCACCGGAAAACCAAACCGAGGCTTCCAGGTAGGCGTTGTCAGGGTTGGGGAACAGCGATCCGTTGCTCGGCGTCCCACGAGCGAACTGCAGCTCCCCGCTCGCCGTCGTCACGCCGGACGCCGGACGCCGGACGCCGGACGGAGAGTCACGGTGACATGACCACCCGGCGACGCCGACTGCTGCCACGGGTTGACGCTGCCCGCGGCGAACGCGGGAAGCGCGAGCGCGGCGATGGCCATGGGCATGGGCACCGCTATGGACAGCGCCGCCAACGGCAGCCGGGGACCTTGCGCCCGGCCCTCCCTCGACACGGACGCACACTGGTGGGCATGTCCGAAACCCCGGCGCCGTCCAGCCGATCACCTGCCGAGATATCCCGCCGAGTGACCGACCCGGTCGACCCGAAGGACAACACCGAGGACACTCCGGACGGCAGCGGCGACCAGAGCATGCACGGCCCGGGCAGTAGTCGGAGGCGGTGGGCGTGGGATTGGCGGGCTTGGTGGCAGCACCCGTCGGACGTCCGCTCGGTCGGCGAGGATCCCGACTACCGCTTCACCCTGGCCAACGAGCGGACGTTCCTCGCCTGGATCCGGACGTCCCTCGCCCTGCTCGCCGGCGGCATCGCCGTCGTCCAGATCGTGCCGAGCTTCTCCGTCCCCGGCGCCCGACACATCCTCGGTATCCCTCTCGTCCTCATGGCCATTGTCGTTGCCATCACCAGCTACCGGCACTGGGCCGACAGCGAACGAGCGCTTCGGATGCGCCGTCCTCTCCCGCTGTCGGCACTCCCACGGATCCTCGGCGCCGGGATCGCGTTGATCGGCTTCGCCTCGTTCGTCTTCATCCTCATCGCCGGCAGGAGCAACCCGAAGTGAGTGCCGATCACGATAAGGACGACGGAGAGGTTCCGGACGAGGGGCTGCAGAGCGAACGCACCTACCTGGCCTGGCAACGCACCGGCCTGGCCTTCGCAGCCCTCGGCGCGTTACTCGTCCACTCCGCGAACGGGCAACGGCATCCGCTCGCCGAGGCACCAGGACTGTTCGGCCTGACGATCAGCGCCGCGATCCTCTTATGGACGATCCTGCGATACCACGGCTCAGGCACCGCACCAAAAAGCAACCATGACACCGCCGTCCCCCGCATGGCCGCCGCGGTCTCGGCCGCCACGGTGGTGCTGTGCCTGAGCGGACTCGCACTCGTTCTCGTCGGCCTGTGACACTCCGGACCCGATCGTCGGACGACAAGATCCGGTTCTATATGCATGAGCAAATCATAAGTAATCATAATATATCTCTGTCCATGACCTGCCGGTTCACAAAGGGCTCGCGGGGGAAGAACGAGACGGATGACGATGGACACTCACGGTATGGCTTCACGCGGCAGCCTCGAGGATCTGGTCGACGTGGCGTACGCACTCGTGACCGGGGTTGATGCAAAGGGTGTCGTCACCGGGTGGAGTGCGGGTGCCTGCCGGCTGCTCGGTTATCCGCCGGCCGAGGTCATCGGCCGGGCCGTAGTCGATCTTCTTGCTATGGACGTTCCGGAAACGGCCTGGCAGACCGCCGTGGCACGGCAAGGATGGAACGGGACCGTGGGCGTCCGCCATCAAGACGGCCACCGCGTGGAGTTGGAACTGCGGGCCTACCCGTTACTGGACGCCGCTGCAAACACCCAGTGGCTTCTGGTCGCCTCCACTCTCCTCAGATCGCCGCATCCCCGCTCATCGCATCACGAACGCGGACGGGGCCCGGCTCGCCCACGGGAGTTACCACCGAGCACTACGTGTTCTGCCCGGCAGGGAGATCCCTCGACGCCGGAGGATCCGATGGAGAGTGTGGACGATCAGACAATCGTGGACTGGGGGTTCCGCCAGTCCCAGCTCTTCATGGTGGTCTACGACTCCGAGGCACGGTTCTGGCGGCTGAGCGCCGGAGCGATTCCCATGATCGGCTACGACGAGACGGCCGTACGTGGACAGCGGCTGATGGATGCACTGCCCGACCACAGCTACGCCGCCTTCCAGGAGCAACTGCGTCATGTGGCGCAGACCGGCAAATCGGTGATCTACGAGAATCACGTCCGGGCACCGGGCGAACCCCGCGAACATGCCTGGGCCACCAGCATGTCACCCATCACGGACCCAACCGGCCGGGTACTGGGCGTGTTCGCAGCCGCGTTCGACGTCAGCGAACAGCACTGGGCCCGGCAACGCCTCGCCCTGCTCGACGAGGCCAGCACCCGTATCGGCAGCACCCTGGACGTGACGCGGACCGCTCAGGAACTTGCCGACATGGCTGTCCCCCGGCTCGCGGACTGGGTCAGCGTCGACCTGCTCGAATCGGTGTATCACGGCGACGAACCCGTTCCCGGTCCGGTTGTCGGCCCGGTCGCCCTGCGCCGCAGCGCACATCAGTCGGTCGTCGAAGGCAGCCCCTATGCCGTGGTCAAGCTGGGGCAGGTGGACACCTATCCGGAGTTCTCGCCGCCGGCCTGTGCCCTGGCCACCGGCCGGCCCAGCCTGTACCAGATCCTGGAATCCGACATCGCGCAGTGGATCGCCGACGATCCAACCCGGAATGTCATCGCCAGCTATCTCGGCTTTCATTCGGTCATGTTCGTACCGTTGCGTGCCCGTGGGACCACCCTCGGCATAGCCGTGTTCGCACGCCACCGCCGTCCGGAACCCTTCGGGCAGGAAGACCTGCTCCTTGCGGAGGAGCTCGGCGCCAGGGCGGCCGTCTCCATCGACAACGCCCGCCGCTACACCCGCGAGCGCAACACCGCCCTCACCCTCCAGCGCAGCCTGCTCCCCCAACGGCTGCCCGACCAGACGGCGGTGCAGGTCGCTTCCCGCTACCGGCCCACCGGTTCCCAGCTCGGGGTCGGCGGCGACTGGTACGACGTGATCCCGCTGTCCGGCGCGCGGGTCGCCCTGGTCGTCGGTGACGTCGTCGGCCACGGCATCCACGCGGCCGCGACCATGGGCCGGCTACGTACCGCCGTGCGCACCCTCGCCGACGCCGACCCGGCTCCCGAGGAGCTCCTCACCCGTCTCGACGACGTGGTCTCGCGCCTCAGCATGGAGGACAACGCCTTTTCCGGCAGCGACCCTGGCACTGACATCGGCGCGACCTGTCTGTACGCCGTCTACGACCCGGTGTCCCGCTACTGCTCGCTGGCCAGCGCCGGGCACCCCCTGCCCGCCGTGGTCGCACCAGACGGCACGGTCGACTTTCTCACCATGCCCGTAGGCCCTCCGCTCGGGGTGGGTGCCCTGCCGTTCGAGGCCATGGAAGTCGAACTACCCGAAGGCAGTCTGCTCGTCCTCTACACCGACGGCCTGGTCGAATCCCGTTCCCGCGACATCGATGTAGGGCTCGATGCGCTACGCCATGCCCTCACCATCCCGGCTCGCTCGTTGGAGGTCCTCTGCGACACCGTGCTGGACACCCTGCTCCCTGAACATCCCGAAGATGACGTTGCCCTGCTCGTCGCACGCACCCGCACCCTGGATCCCGGCCAGATCGCGGCCTGGGACCTGCCTGCCGACCCTGCTGTGGTCGCCCACATCCGCGCGCAGGCATCGCACCAACTCGCTGCGTGGGGACTGGAACATGCCATCTTCACTACTGAACTGGTCGTCAGCGAGCTCGTCACCAACGCCATCCGCCACGCCTGCGGCCCGATCCAGGTCCGGTTGATTCTGGACAGCACCCTCATCTGCGAGGTCTCCGACGCCAGCAGCGCTGCCCCACATCTGCGCCGTGCGCACAGTCTTGACGAAGGCGGACGCGGGCTGCTCCTCGTCGCCCAACTCACGAAACGCTGGGGCACTCGCCACACATCCACCGGCAAGACCATCTGGGCCGAACAGCCCCTCCCCACGTTCTGAGTCGAACATGGGCCTCGACCGCGCGAACGTCGTCGTTCGCGGCAGGCCCGGGACAGCCGGTCATTACCGGCGGGTCTTTCGTCAGCGTCAGCGGTCGGCGGTCGGCATGACGCGGAGGTCAGCGGCCGCGGACAGTTCTTCCCGCTCGGCCCGTTCGCGACGCCGTCGGACGCTTGCCCTCCCCAGCGGCACGCGGCAACGTTCCCGCTTCCCATGTTGCGGTGAATCCGGGAGGGGTCCGGTTGTCGTCGGGCTCGTCATCGACCGGCTGAACAGTCCCCGGCGGGTACACCGGCTCCTGGAACAGCGGCAGATCCGCCACGGTCGAACGTCTGGAGACGCGCAGCTCCTCACCAGGCGGTAGCGACGAAAACAGTGACCGTGATGCCATAGGTGTACTCCATCTCATACGTAATCTCACGCTGGGCAGGAACCGGGGTCACCTCTACCGGTACCTGATGTCAAGGTTGATTGCACCAACCGGCCTCATGCGCCACCACCCGGCGCCACCGGAACGGCTCAAACGACTGTCTCCGCAGCGAATACCCCAGGAACCG
>NZ_CAKKTK010000055.1:0-31855 GCF_920656135.1 Frankia sp. Cppng1_Ct_nod
CCAGCACGCCCGCTCCTTTCCTACAACCCGCATCCCACCCTGGGATCACGCTACCGAGCCCGACGGAGTTTGCGACTGTCCACGCATCAACTTTTTTAGGAGGCCACTACCGGGCGGTCCCGTAAAACGTACGATCGATCACACCAGCTCACCGCCCCGCGATCGAGGTGTAGAGGTAAAAGGTCGTCCATAGATGGATAGAGCGTGACGCAGGCGGGCGCCAGGTAGTGCCGAGACGCCGGTAGCGGGGTTGTGGCCGGGTCGGCGTGATGTTTTTCGAGTTTTCGAGATCGACAGGGTCGATTTCGGGTTCGGTCGCCTGGTGCAGTGTGAGGCCCTGTACCTGTTGTCTCTCGGCTTCGCGGGCGAACCGACGATCGTGGTGTTTCTGATCACGTAGTCGACGTCGTGGGTGCTCGGCGTCACCTGCATCCGAACATACGTCGGCGCTCATCGTCGAGTAGACGATTATCCTTTTCCGTCGGATTCCGAACTCCCTGGCGATGTCCGTCCAGTCCTGGAGGCTACGTGGCCAGGCCGGTCGCCGGTGCCGGCCGTGTCTCCAAGGCGGGCCGAATGCGGAACGCAGAGCGCGGATCTCCTGGTCGCGCGTGGCGACCACCGCGCGTATACGCCTCCATACATCCATAGCGGAAATCATCCCTCCATACTGTTTGAACGAGCCCGAAGACGGGTCTACAAGCCGATGCAAGGGATGTCGGTCACGCGATGCTTTACGGGGACCCGGTCGTTGTGCTCCAGCAGCCCAGCAGCCCGGCAGCCCGGCAGCCCGGCAGCCCGGCAGCCCGGCAGCCCGGCAGCCCAGCAGCCCGGCAGCCCGGCCGTAAGGGCTGGCGGGTGGCGTGGTCGGCCGGTGGTGGTTGCGCCTGAGGGGAGGCCCGGTTCCAGGGCTGTCTGTTACGCATCGTGGTGAAGGTGACATAACTCGACGAGATGTGAACGATTAAGATCATCAGTTGGTGGCATCGGTAACCACAGAATTTTCACAAGAAACCCGGACGGACTCCGGTAGAACCTTCCGCCCAGCGCTGTAGGAGTATTTTGCGTATTACGACAGGGTCTGGTGGTCGAGTCGCCGGTATGTGATTCTCCACATGACAAGGCAGGCCCTGGGCGTCCATCTCGCCATGAAGGTTGCTGCCTGGATGACATGTACTTCGACGCTTGAAGCTCCGTCCCGGACAGGTCGATGGGCCTGCGAGTACCCCGGTGGACGGCCTGGTCGACGCGAGACGATCTGATGGAGACCGCACAGCCGAGTCCAGGTCGTGCCACGAGCTGGTTGTGGCTGACGTATGTCGCGATCGGGCTTGGCCTGGTTGTCGGGTATTATCTCGTCCCCCCGCATGGTGCGGGGGGTGTGGCCCGAGTCGCGGGCTACTGCCTGGTCAGTGCGTCGTCGGCGGCGGCGGTGTTGGCCGGGGTCGTCCGGCTGCGGCCCGAGCCACGGCTGCCGTGGCTGCTGTTGGCTGCCGGCCAGGCGGTATACACGGCGGCCAATATAACCTACTACCTACTGCATTACGTTGTCGGTGTCACGGATTTCCTGACCGTTTCCGGCGTGTTCTACCTGGCCCGCTATCCGTTCGTCGTGGTGGGTCTTGTGCTGCTCATCCGACATCGGACTCCCGGGCGCGACCTTCCTGGTCTGCTCGACGCCGGGACGCTCGCGGTCGCCGCGGCAATGCTGTCGTGGCTGTTTCTGATCGGGCCGTACGTCCACGGTGGCTCCGGTCAGCCGGTCGAAGCCATGATATCGGTCGGATATCCGGTGATGGACCTCGCCCTGCTCACGGTCGGGCTGAGGCTGGTCCTCGGATCGGGCCGCCGGCCGCTGTCGTTCTTTCTGCTCACGGGCAACCTTGTCGCAATCATGACCGCGGACACCGTCTTCGCGTTGGAGCAACTGGACGGTGGCTACCACGCGGGAAACTTCCTGGACGGGATCTGGCTGGTCGGCGACATCGCGCTGGGCGCGGCGGCACTACACCCGACGATGATCCGGTTGGCCGACCCCACGCCGACGGGTGACCAGCGCCTCGGCCAGGGACGCCTTGCCGTGCTGCTGGCTGCGGCGCTGGCCGCACCCGTCACGATGCTGATCCGATACGCCCAGGGGATCACCTACGACATTCCGGTCATGGCCGTGGCAAGTGTCCTGATGTTCCTGCTGACGATCGCCCGGATGGCGGAACTTGTCTTCGACCAGCGCCGGCTGGCGATCACCGACGGACTGACCGGCCTCTACACGCGCCGTTTTCTCGAGGCGCAGCTACCTATGGAGATCGCCCGGGTACGTCGTTCCGGGGGAGGACTCGCACTGTTCATCGTCGATGTCGACCATTTCAAGTCGATCAATGATCGTCACGGGCATCCCGCGGGCGACCGGGTTCTCGCGGAGATCAGCGTTCGACTGCGCGGAGCGACCCGTCCCGGCGATGTGCTTGCCCGGTACGGCGGTGAGGAGTTCGCTCTCCTGGCGCCCCATGTCTGCCTGGAAGAGGTGGGTGCCGTGGCCGAACGGCTACGGACCCGGGTGGCCGGTGGTCCGATCGCGGTCACCGCCGATAGCTGGATCTTCGCCACCGTCTCGGTAGGCGCCTGCGTCTTCCCGGCTCACGTCTCCGACCAGACCGAGCTGATCGCAATGGCGGACAGGGCCCTTTACGTCGCCAAGGCGCAGGGCCGGGACCGTGCGGTGATCGCCGACGCGCTGTGGTCGGACACCGTCGCCGGCGGAGATTCCACCACCGGAGGTTCCGCCGATGTCCGAGATATTCAGAACGCCTGACATACCCGAAACAACCGTTCCACTCGAGCCGGGCGCTCATAAGAGCGACGGTGACACTCTGCTCACCTCACCGGCATGCGCGACGCCTCAGGGCGACGGTGACGACTATGGCTGTCACGGCGACGCCCGCCACCGTGGCAGTGGCGCGTGGGTTCGCGGCAGCACGGGTGCGCACGGTCCGTGCGGTCTGGCCCGCCGACTCCCGTACCTTCTCGGTGGTCGCTGCCACCTGCGGGTTGTGTCCGACCTTCGTCACCGCATGACCCACGGTCTCCCGCGCCTGCTGGGCCTTCTCGGCGGTCGCTGCCACCTGCGGGTTGTGTCCGACCTTCGTCACCGCATGACCCACGGTGTCCCTGGCCTTGTGGGCGGTCGCTGCCACCTGCGGGTTGTGTCCGACCTTCGTCACCGCATGACCCACGGTGTCCCTGGCCTTGTGAGCGGTCGCCGAGGCACGGGGACCGAAGTCCTCGGTGGCCCCGGCAAGCCGTACCTTGGCGTCGGCCGCACCGCTGGCCATCCGTTCCCGGGCGTGGGCAACGGCGTGCTTGGCATCCTCTGCCGTGCGTCCCGCGACCCTACCCGGGCTGATTTTGGCCGAGAGCAGGTTGATCTCTTCGGCAAGACGTGACCTGGTGGCCTCGATGTCCGTTTTGATCTCGTCCGGGTTCTCGCCCACGGATGACCTCCCTCGACGTCCGAACAAGCCTGATCTTCGGATTACCCTGGGACGGCGGGGTTAATCGGCGATCTGCTCGGTAATGCGCACGGTGCTCGGAACTCAACCGGATGTTCTCGGCGGGTCAGGTACCGGGCAGGCGAAAGGGTGTGTGATCATAATTTTTCACGCCGAGGGAGGCCCTGAAGCTGCGCTGCGTCAGTAGGAGCGGGCAACTATACAGATCAGGTCGGGTTCGTCCTCGTTCTCCGGGATGGTGCCGTCGGGTCGCTGGATGCACCGGACGGTGAGCGACTCCTCGGCGAGCCGGGCCTCACCGCTGTCACCGACGGCCGCCCAGGGCAGCCGGGCGAAGCCGACCGCTGTCGCCTCGACGGCATCCTGGAGGCTCGAGACGTCGCGGGTGCGAGCGTCCCGGTCGGCGAGCGCGGCCGTGTACATGGCTTTCTGAACGTCGTCCAGTAGCGCCGGGACCGTGGTCAGCACGTCGTCGAGCGGTACGACGATCTTCTCCGAAGTATCGCGGCGGGCGAGGGTGACGTTGCCCGCGGCGAGGTCACGCGGGCCGAGTTCGATCCGTAGTGGAATGCCCTTGAGTTCGGCGTCGGTGACCCGCCGGCCGAACGACAGGCCGGGTCGGGCGTCCACGTCGCAGCGCACGCCAACGGCCCGCAGCCCCTGCGCGATCCGTGAGATCTGTTCGATGAGCGTGGCATCGTCTCGGACCGGCAGGGCAACCACCTGCGTCGGTGCGAGTCGCGGGGGAATCCGTAGCCCGTTGTCGTCACCATGCGCCATGATCAGACCACCGATCATGCGGGTGGATGATCCCCATGACGTCGTCCACGCCAGGTGGCGCAGACCGTCGGCACCCAGGAAGTCGATGTTGAATGCGCGGGCGAAGTTCTGCCCGAGTTCATGGCTCGTCGCCATCTGCAGCGCCTTGCCATCGCCCATCATCGCCTCCAGGGTGAGGGTGTTGGTGGCGCCTGCGAAGCGTTCCTTCGTGGTCTTGCGCCCGACGAACACGGGCAGTGCCAGGACGGAGGTCATGAACTCCAGGTAGACCTCGAGATGGATGCGGCGGGCGTACGCGGCCGCGTCCGCTTCATCGACGTGTGCGGTGTGTCCCTCCTGCCAGAGGAACTCGCTGGTGCGCAGGAACAGCCGGGGTCGCAGTTCCCAGCGCACCACGTTCGCCCACTGGTTGAGCAGAAGAGGCAGGTCGCGGTAGCTCTGCGTCCATTTCGACATGTACTCGCCGATGACGGTCTCGCTGGTCGGGCGGACCACGACCGGTTCTTCCAACTCCTTGCCGCCGCCGTGGGTCACGACCGCGAGCTCGGGGCTGAAACCCTCGATGTGCTGGGCCTCCCGCCGCAGATAGCTCTCGGGGATGAACAGCGGGAAGTAGGCGTTGACCGCCCCGGTCGCCTTGATCCGCGCATCCACGTCGGCCTGCATCCGTTCCCAGATCGCGTAGCCGTACGGTCGGATGACCATGGTCCCCCGGACCGGACCGTTGTCGGCCAGTTCAGCCTTGGCGAGCACGTCCTGGTACCAGCGAGGGAAGTCCTCGCCGCGGGGAGAGAGTATGGCCATCCATCCACGATATTGCCTGGCCGTGCCAGCCCGACGGACGCGTCGGTGCTCTCCGGTATTTCCGGTGGATCGCGATTGCCGCTCAAGCCGTGTCCGGCGGCCCTTCGGCCTTGTTCGGCACGTGATCGAGCGGCACCTCACGGAACACCAGCGACAGGTCGACATCTCCATGGAAGCTCACCAACGCAGCCCGCGGTGGCACCAGGATCATGGCGGAAGTCAGGTCGGATGCGGTGGCTCCGGCCGCGAGGACGACCTCGTGCTCGACCAGAAGGCCGTGTCGGATGGTCACCAGCTCGGCGAGCGGTGCCGGTGTTGCGCTGGGCATACCTCTGGGTTCGGGAACAAGGTCGCCATCGGTGTCCATGTTTCGGGCCTCCTCGGTGTGAACCTAGCAACTTCTGTCGATGCGTTTGCAACTGACTGCGTGGTCCTTCGACAAGTTGTTCTCGAGTGTCCTGAATCAGCTGTTTGGCATTCGGTCACTTCGGTCTATGCGGGTTTGCTGCTGGACGTGCGCGGAAACGCCGACTTTGCTTTATAGCAAACCGTGGAGAGTGGGGTACACCAAGGGTCAATACAGGGACACGCCGGGCACTGGTATCTGCTGGCGCCGAACCCGGTTTTCCCAGGTCGGAACAGCCCGCGCACCGCTGCGGCGACCATGTCGACCATGTCGACCATGTCGACCCGGAGAACCGGACCTGTCCGCGTTGTCGGTGCCGGTCGGGGGATCAGTCGCCGGTCGGGGGATCAGTCGCCGATCGCGGGATCGCCCGGCAGCGCGTACACCCCCGGCGCGACCATCACGGCAAGGCCGTCGTCCACCAGCCCGCCCAGGGCGCGGTTGCGCTGCGCCGGCTCGTCCCACACGGCGTCCAGCGAGTCCTGGTGCACCGGCCCATCCGACTCCCGCAACACCGCGAGCAGGCGTCCCCGCACCTGCCGGTCGGTTCCGGCGTAACCCTGTGGCCGCCGGGACGGCCCGTCCGCAGGCGGACTGCCCATCCGCAGCCATGCGCACTTCTGTCGCACCGGGCAGGCGTCACACCGAGGGGTGCGCGCGATGCAGACCAGCGCCCCGAGTTCCATGAACGCCGCGCTGGCTCGGGCGGCGGTCTGCGGGTCGTCCGGCAGCAGCGACTCGACCAGCTCCAGATCCCGGCGTGATGTTGTTGTCCGCTGGTCGTCTCGGCCACTGACCGCCCGGCCGACGAACCGCCGGACGTTGACGTCGATCACGGCGTGGCGCTGCCGGAACGCGAACGCGGCGACCGCTCGGGCGGTGTAGGTCCCGACCCCTGGCAGCTTCAGCAGCTGGTCCAGCTCGTCGGGGATCCTGCCACCGTGCAGTTCCGTCACGGCCGTGGCGGTCTGGTGCAGCCGCAACGCACGGCGTGGGTAGCCGAGCCGGCCCCACATGCGGACGGCCTCGCCGGCCGGCTCGGCGGCGAGCGCCGGCGCGGTCGGCCAGCGGTCCAACCATGCGTGCCATACCGGCAGCACGCGGTTCACCGGGGTCTGCTGCAACATGATCTCGCTGACGAGAACGGCCCAGGGACTGACCCGACGATCCCGCCAGGGAAGATCGCGAGCGCAGATCTCATACCAGTCGAGGACGGCGCCGGTGAGCGTGGGCGGGATGTCCGCGACTGTCTGGGGGGCCCGCGGACCGGCAACGGAGGATGCCATCTCCGTCATCCTGGCATGGCCTTGCGGATGTTCCGCCGGACGGTGCGGCGCGCCCGCATCTCGGGAAAGCGGCGGATTCACACGTAGCGTTCGAGAATGCTGGATTCAGCGAGTCGGGACAGTCCTTCCCGGACGGCCCTGGCACGCGCCTCGCCGACGCCCTCGACCGTCTGCAGGTCATCCACGCCCGCCGCGAGCAGCTTCTGCAACGTGCTGAAATGCTCGACGAGCCGGTCGACGACCATCCGCGGCAACCGCGGCACCTTTGCCAGCATCCGGTATCCGCGGGGGCTGATCTGGCTGTCGAGCACGTCCGCGCCGCCGGGGAAGCCCAGGGCACGGGCGAGCACCGTCAGGTCGAGCAGGTCGGTCGGTGACATCGCGGAGAGCTGGGCGAGAACTTCGGCGGCGGTTCCCATCTTGCCCCCGGCGGGCAGGTAATCGCGGACGGTCAGTTCCCGCTCGGTCTCCACCCCGGCCATCAGTTCCTCAAGCTGGAGGGAGAGCAGGCGGCCATCCGTGCCGAGTTCGACGACGTAACCTTCGATCTCGTCGGCGATCCGGCGGACCATCTCCAGACGTTGACTCACAGAAATTGCGTCACGGACGGTGACCAGGTCTTCGATCTCGAGTGCGGAGAGGGTGCCGGCGACCTCGTCGAGGCGCATCTTGTAACGCTCGAGGGTCGCCAGCGCCTGGTTGGCCCGCGACAGGATCGCGGCAGAATCGTCGAGAACGTAGCGGCGGCCGGCCACGTACAGCGCGATGATGCGCATCGACTGGCTGACCGAGATCACCGGGTAGCCGCTCTGCTTCGCCACCCGCTCGGCCGTGCGGTGCCTCGTACCGGACTCCTCGGTGAAAATCGTCGGATCGGGCACCAGGTGGACGGCGGCTCGCACGATCCGCTGCAGGTCGGACGACAAGACGATCGCGCCGTCCATCTTCGCGAGTTCCCGCAGGCGGGTGGCTGAGAACTCGACGTCGAGCTCGAAGCCGCCGGTGCAGATGCCTTCTACCGCCTTGTCGTGGCCGAGGACGATCAGGCCGCCGGTATGGCCGCGAAGGATGCGCTCAAGCCCATCCCGGAAAGGGGTGCCTGGGGCGACAGCGGCCAGTGTCGCCCGGAAGATGTCATCCCCGGGTGGTCCTGCCATCTGACTCCCTCGGTATCTCGGCGTCCCGCCGTGGTCATGGTATCGGGCTGGCCGCTTCGCCATGCCGCCCCCGTAATGTTGTGATGTTGAATTAACTCAAAGTAGTCTTTATTCGCTTGTTCCATACATATGCCTGATTGCATTCTTCAGGTCGGAGACTTCGATCGTCGTCATACCGTCAGGTGCCGGACCCGCGTCCGGCGGCACAAGTGCCCACCGGAAGCCGAGCCTGGACGCGGCCGTCAGGCGCCGCCGGACCGCACCCACCGACCGGACCTCGCCGGCCAGGCCGACCTCGCCGACCGCGATGAGATTCGCGGGAATGGGCCGGTCCTCGACACTGCTGATCGTGGCCAGCGCGACCGCGAGATCGGCGGCCGGTTCGGCGAGCCGGACCCCTCCGACGGTCGCCGCGTACACATCCGACTTCCCGAGCTGTACCCGACCACGACGTTCGACCACAGCGAGGATCATCGCAACCCGGGCCGAGTCAAGCCCGGAGACCGCCCGGCGTGGGACCGCCGCGGTGGAACCCGCCACCAGTGCCTGTACCTCGGCCACCAGTGGCCGGCGGCCTTCGACGGTGACCGTCACGCAGGTGCCGGCGACGCCTTCCGTCAGCCCGCCGTCGTGCCAGCGGGACAGGAACAGCCCGCTGGGATCGGCGATCCCGCGGATGCCCCCGTCGCGCATCTCGAAACACCCGACCTCGTCGGACGGGCCGAAGCGGTTCTTGCTCGCCCGGACCAGGCGCAATGACGAATGGCGCTCACCTTCGAAGTGCAGGACGACATCGACGAGGTGCTCCAGCAGGCGTGGTCCGGCAACCGTGCCGTCCTTGGTCACATGGCCGACGATCACGGTTGCCATGTTCAGGGCCTTCGCCGCCCGGATCAGTGCCGCTGTCACCTCGCGGACCTGTGTGACGCCGCCGGCCGCACCATCTGCCGTGGCGGTGGTGATGGTTTGTACCGAATCAACCACCAAAAGCGCGGGACGCGTTTCCTCCACGTGGGTGAGCAGAGCCTCGAGATCGGTCTCCGCCGCGATCCACAGCTCGGGATGCACGGCGCCGATCCGCCCGGCTCGCAACCGTACCTGTGCCGTCGACTCCTCACCGGTGACCACCAGCGCTCGCGCGCCGGAGGCGGCACTGCGCGCGGCCACCTCCAGCAGGAGTGTGGACTTACCGACGCCCGGTTCCCCGGCCAACAGCGCGACCGCCCCGGGAACGAGCCCCCCGCCGAGCACCCGGTCGAGTTCGGTCACACCGGTGGGGCGGCTGCGGGCAGCCGTGACGTCGACCGCGGACATCGGGCAGGCGGGAGCTGTCACCACTGCCGTAGCCGTCACGTGAGCCAGGCCACGCCCACCGGCCCGGTGCGACGAGCGGGTCGTGGGCAGCTGCGCCTCTATCGTCCCCCAGGTCTGGCAGCGTGGGCAGCGACCGGCCCACTTGAGCGACTCGGCGCCGCAGCCGCTGCAGCGGAAACCGCCCGAGGCCGCCCGGGAGCTGGACGAACCCGGTGCGCTCGGTCGGGGAACGGGAGGCCTTGATGACATGGGCCGCACCGTACCGGCGTGGTACGACAACAACCACGATGCGTCGGATGGTCGGCGTTGTCGGCCGCCTGACAGCGAGCGTCGCGGGCAGGTCCACGACCTGATCCGTGTCAGGGGGTCGGGGTGGTCCCGGCGGCGGAGCCCGGCGTGGAAGTCGGGCTGCCTGCGGTGGTGGTGGCGGTGGACGCGGTGGTTCCCACGGCCCGCGTGGGCAACGTCGCGGCCGTTGGCTGAGGCGACGCCGACGCCCCGGGAGCGGGTGGTTCCACCGGGATGCTCAGTGTGATGCTGCCGGCTTTGGCGAACGTGAAGGTGACAGGCACGGCCTGCCCGACCAGCAGGTCGCGGTTCAACCCGGTCAGAGTCGGGGCGTTGCCATCCGCGATATAGATGTTGCTGCCGCCGGGGCGCAGGACTGCCTTCACCGGAGCCTGTCCGCCGCTCGCCACCGGTGACGCGACCTGGATGATCTGGTCGTCCTGGGTGCCGCCGTTGAAGAACGCGGAGATTACCTGGGCCTTCCCACCCGAGGTGGCAGGCCCGGCCACGTAGAGGTTACGCAGGGAGATGGTGCCGATGGCGCCGGAGACGGTGTTCGTCGTCGTGCGGGTCTGTGACGTCACCGCATCGGTACCTGCCGCGCACGAGGAGAGTGCGACCGTGCCGATCAGCGATGCGGCGGCGAACAGCGAGACGGTCGCGGTTCGCGCATCCGGGCGGTGGCTCACGGCTCGGCTGCTCCTCCGGGGGTGAACCGACGGTTGTCGCGTCGGTGCTGGTTGACCCCGCCGCCGGATCGGCGGACGGTGTGTGAACGGCCCACCCGAAGGTCTGCACACCCGAAGGCCTGCATACCCGAAGGTTCGGACCGCGCCACAGCCTAGCGAGCCAGCGTCGGATCGCGCTCGGTATGGCGCACCGTCCTGGGAACGCCCTAACGGACCGGAAGTGCTCCGAGCCAGCCCTCGAACCGGTCGCCGACGTGGAAGACGCGAGGCGGTTGCACCAGCCGACCGTCCGCAGCGATGAGCAGCAGGGTCGGCTGTTCGGGATCGGCCAGGAACAAGCGGGCAAGGGATCCGTTCGGGTCGCTGTAGCCCACGGCGAACCCCCCGCCGGCCTGCGGTTGGCGGGTAAGTTCGTTCAACAGGGGGTCGTCAACCCGTGGCGCCACCAGGTAGGTCGGTACGGGCGCCCCTTCGCGCGCCTGGCCCACGATGTCGTGGATGGCGTTCGCGCAGTCGCAGGTGGCAGGCAGCAGCACAATCAGCGCGGGCCGAAGGTCGGACGCGGCCCGGTATTCACGCCCCGTGATGAGCTGATAGTCGGGCAGGGGCGCGCCGACCGTCCCCGCTCGCGCGGTTGTCGACGCCCGAGGGACCGTGACCTGGGCCGGGACCGGGCGCGGATGCGTGAGGACGAGCGGCGCCATTGCGCCGAGGGTACCGATTATGATCAAAAAGCCGACAAGGATCATGCCGGGAAGGCTCCGGGGCCGGTTACCCGCCCGGTCGGTGTGCGCGGCCACGTTGTCACGCAGGCCCGGGATGAGTCTGTTGAGGCGCGCCCGCCGCCGTTGTGACCGTAGCTCCGCGTGGTAGGCGGCGATCTCGTCGTCAAGTTCGCTGAGGTCGTCGGGAACTTCGACATCAAGCGGGGGGAGGTCGTCCCAGTGCCTGGACGAGGGGCGGGAGCGGTGGTCGTCCTGGTGGCCGGCCCCGTTGCCGTCGTCGTCCCCGGAGGCGGGCGGCGGCGGTGTGAGGTGCATCCCTCCATCGTGACCGATGGACGACCGATCTGCTGGGTGGTATAGGAAGCTAGCAGGCCAAAGAGTACATGATCATTTTTCTGTTCGAGTACTCGCAGGCCCCAGGGGCTGAAACTGTCGCATACTGCGGCGTCATGGGCGGATGTCGCGCGGCGGCGCCGTCCAGGCGGACGCCGCGGACCGCCGTCGATCACTGGCGTCATGGGGGTAGCAGGGAGCACAGAAGGACATCCGGGCGGGCTGCTCGTCAGGGCGGCCGCTGCCCGTTTCGCCTGGTCCGGAGCGTCGCCGACCTGTAGGTGCGCGTCACCGAGGCGTCTTAGCGGGTCGTCGACGGCCCGCCCTACAGCATGCGTCTGACCTGCGTCGATGCATGCGTGTTACCCTGGTGAAGGCGGAAGGGGCACTTGACACATGGCGTTCCAAGTCGGCGAGACCGTTGTTTACCCACACCATGGTGCTGCTCTTATCGACGCGATTGAAACACGCGTCATCAAGGGTGAGGAAAAGCTCTATCTCGTGCTTAAGGTCGCACAGGGTGACCTGACTGTGCGCGTCCCTGCGGACAACGTCGCTATGGTCGGCGTCCGTGATGTGGTCGGGCAGGACGGCCTCGAGCGCGTTTTCGAGGTCCTGCGGGCTCCGCACACCGAGGAACCGACCAACTGGTCACGGCGGTACAAGGCGAACCTTGAGAAGCTCGCGTCGGGCGATGTGAACAAGGTCGCCGAGGTAGTTCGTGATCTCTGGCGTCGTGATCGCGAAAGGGGGCTCTCCGCGGGCGAGAAGCGGATGCTGAGCAAGGCGCGACAGATACTCGTCAGTGAACTCGCGTTGGCTGAAGGCACAAATGAGGACAAGGCCGAGGCGATGCTCGACGAGGTGTTGGCGGGTTAGCCGGCGGCAGGTATTGCGGATATCCGGACGTGTTCAGTCCAGTAGACGCATTTTATGCGCATGTCTGACCGTGTAGCCGCGATCGTCCCGGCAGCCGGCCGCGGCGAACGCCTCGGGGGGTCGATACCGAAGGCGCTTCGCCCGCTGGCCGGTCGTTCACTCGTCCAACATGCGGTCGAGACGCTGATTTTGGCGGCCTTGGTGGACGAGGTGGTGGTTGCGGCTCCAGCAGCCGAGCTGGACGCCTTCACGAAGCTCCTCGGGCCCGGGGTACGGGTGATCGCCGGTGGCGCCGAGCGGATCGACTCTGTGCGGGCGGCCATCGCGGTCCTCGACGAGACGGTCGGCGTCGTCCTCGTGCATGATGCGGCCCGGCCGTTGACACCCCCGGGGCTGGTTGACGCGGTCGCGTCCGCGGTGCTTGCCGGGGCCCCGGCTGTGATCCCGGTGCTGGCCGTGAACGACACCATCAAAGAGGTCGATGCCACGGGCAGAGTGGTACGGACGGTCCCGCGTGACGTCCTGCGCGCCGTCCAGACCCCGCAGGGGTTCCGGCGGGACATCCTGGATGAGGCGTATCGGCTCGGCGAGACGCTTCCCGACGGGGTGATGATCACCGATGACGCGGGGTTGGTCGAGGCGCTGGGCGTGCCCGTGACGACCGTGCCTGGTTCCCAGGAGGCGTTCAAGGTCACCCGACCCGCCGATCTGGTCTTCGCCGAGGCGCTGCTCGCCCGTCGCGACTAGCTCGCCCGTCGCGACCACGCGACGACACCACTAGGCGACGATCCGCGTGATCGAAGATCTACGAGGCGGGTCCTGGCCGGCTACCGGCACTGGGCCAAGCGGATTCCTGTGAGGTGAGAGAGCTGTCCGGACTTCCCCGGGTGGGGATCGGGGTGGATGTCCATCCGTTCGAGGATGGTCGTCCCTGTTGGGTTGCGGGCCTCTTCTGGCCCGGCGAAACCGGGCTTGCCGGCCACTCGGACGGCGATGTCGCGGCGCACGCGTCCTGCGACGCCCTGCTGACCGCGTCCGGACTCGGCGACCTCGGTTCGATCTTCGGTACCGGACGCCCGGAATGGGCGGGGGCGGCGGGCGTGGCCCTGCTCGGTGAGACTGCGAGGCTGCTAGCTGAGGCGGGCTGGACGGTCGGGAACGTGGCCGTGCAGATCGTGGGCAACCGGCCACGGATGGCCGGTCGGCGTACAGAGGCCCAGGAGGTGCTAACGGCGGCTGTCGGCGCGCCGGTGAGCGTGTCGGCCACGACCACTGACGGCCTCGGCCTCACCGGCCGAGGTGAGGGGCTCGCGGCGATTGCCACCGCGCTCGTCGTCCGTTCCTGACCGCGAGTGTCCACCGGGGGACGGGGGGGACGGCGGGGACGGGCCACGCGTTCGCTATGCCTGACTGGCATTACTGGTGGTGGTGGCCGCGGTGAATTGAGAGGGTGGGAAGGCCACCGGACCGGCGGAGGAGCCTGATGTCGGTGTATCTACCCGAGAAGGTCAAGGATCTCGCGGACGCGGCGACCTACGTGACGCTCGCGACGGTCCGCCCTGACGGATCTCCACGAATGACCGTGTTGTGGATTGCGCGGGATGGTGATGATCTGCTGTTGTCCACGGTTCGGGGTCGGGCCAAGGAACGCGACATTGCCAGGGATCCACGGGTCGGAATCATGTTCCTCGACCAACGGGATCCCTACGGATATGTCGAGATCCGTGGTCGGGCGACCCTGACCGAAGAGGGCGGCCGCGAGCTCATCGATTCTCTCGCGGTGAAGTACACCGGTGATGCGACCTATCAGTGGGATGGTCCGGACGCGGTACGGGTTGTCATCCGGGTCACTCCCGAACGGCTACTCACCACCGGCTGACACCCGCCGGCCGCGGTGGCGACCCGCCCGGTTCGCGCAGAAGGTCTGACCTGCGTCGACCTGGGCTCGAGGTGTTGTCGCCAGGTGTTTACTCAACGGAATCGAGTTCCTGACATGGGGGGTGCGGGAATCGGGGAGGGCCGCGCCGTACCCTTGACAGATGGGACTCCACATCTACGACACGCGCACCCGGCGCATGCGGCTGTTCGAGCCGCTGCACCCCGGTCATGTGGGCGTGTATGTCTGTGGGCCCACCGTGCAGTCCGCCCCGCACGTCGGGCACATCCGCACCGCCGTCGCCTTCGATGTTCTACGCCGCTGGCTCACCACATCCGGGCTTGAGGTGACCTTCGTCCAGAACGTCACCGACATCGATGACAAGATCATAATTAATGCGAGTCGTGCCGGTGAGACCGTGTGGGAGCTCGCCACCCGCCAGACCCGGGCCTTCGACGAGGCCTACCGTGCGGTCGGGGTGCTGCCGGCAACCATCCAACCGCGGGCAACCGGCCACATCCCGGAGATGCTGGCGCTCATCGCCAGGCTGGTGGACGCCGGGTACGCGTACGCGAGCGCCGGGTCGGTGTGGTTCCGGGTCGGGCGCTTCGCAGGCTACGGCGAACTGTCGCACCAGCGCCCGGATGCGATGTTGGCGTCACCGGAAAGCGAGCCGGGCAAGGCTGATCCCCGCGACTTCGCGCTGTGGAAGGGTGCCAAGCCGGGTGAGCCGTTCTGGGAATCACCCTGGGGACGTGGGCGCCCCGGCTGGCACATCGAGTGCTCGGCGATGGCCGGTAAGTACCTCGGTGAGGTGTTCGACATCCACGGCGGCGGGCTTGATCTCGTCTTCCCGCACCACGAGAACGAGCGTGCCCAGTCGCTCTGCGCCGCGAACCTCCCTGGCGGGCCCGGCGCGGCGCCCGTGGGCGAGACGGCCCGTTACTGGATGCACGTAGGTCTGCTGACAACCGGCGGCGTCAAGATGTCGAAGTCGCTGGGTAACTCGTTTCTGGCCGCGGACGCGCTCGCGCAGGTCAAGCCGCAGGTGCTGCGCTATCACCTGCTGTCCGCGCACTACCGGTCATCGCTGGAGTACGGCCCGGACGGGCTGGCCGAGTCGGCCGCGGCCCACGACCGACTCGAGACCTTCGTCCGCAACGCCCTCGACATCCTGGGCGGGCCGGACGAGGCGGCATCCATCGCCGCCGAATGCGCGATCAACGCACAGCGGGTTGCCGCCCGGCACACCCATTCCGGAAGCGGTTCGCGCACCGGCGCTCGTGCGGGCGTGAAGGTCGGGGCGGTGGACCATGGTGGCATCCTCACGGCCCCGGGGGCGTCGACGGTTTCCTCGGGCGAGGGAATCACGGTGCTGAGCCCGGCACAGGCATGGCTTGCCTTTGCCGCGGCCCTAGATGATGATCTTGCTGTCTCTCGGGCGCTGGCGGTCCTGTTCAGCGCTGTCGGACGTGGGAACCAGGTGCTGTCAAAGGCGCGTAGCCGCGAGCTGGCCGGCTGGGCGGACGTCGTACGCAGAATGCTCGCGGTCCTCGGGCTCGATCCGATCGGGCAGTGGCCGGAGGCCGGTTCCGAACTCCGGCCGGCGCTGGACGGCGTGATGGAGATTGTTCTTGATCTGCGGTCGGCGGCGCGTGCCCGGCGGGACTACACCGAGGCCGACGGCATCCGCGCACGGCTCGCCGCGAGCGGCATCCTCGTTGAGGACACCCCCGAAGGGCAACGTTGGCACCTGGCATGAGCCGTCGACGGCGCACCTGCGTCGGGTGGGTACGACACGCTTGTCGTACCCACCCGAAACAGATCATGATGTTCAGCGGGAACGGATCGTGACCCGCGTCCAAGCCCCGAGATAGACCCGGTCGCCGTTGCGCAGCGCGACCTGCTGGTCCCGTGGGATCGGGTTCGGCTCGTCGTTGATCCGGGTGCCGTTTGTCGAGCCGGGGTCGAGCACCGCGTAGCCACCGTCCGGCATGAGTTCCAGCATCGCGTGTGCGCGGGAGATACCGGGATCTTCCGGGGCGCCGGACAGGTCGATCTCCGGGTGAATGCCACGGGACTCGCTGCGCCGCCCGATCAGCAGCCGAGGACCGCTGAGCGCGAACACCCGTCGTGGGTAGGCCGACGGGAAGGGGACACGGTGGTCGTCCCCACTGTCGTAGTACTCGCGCTCGGCTTCGACGACCACGTCCCAGCTGGTCTGGACAAGGACCGGCTCGGGTGGACCGGGATGCTCCATGAGGACGAGGTCGAAGCCGCACACCTCGCAGAACCGAGCGCCCACCTCGTGGGGGCTGTGGCAGTTCGGGCAGGCGGTATAGCCCTCGTCGGAATCCCGCGGCACCCGGGGGGACGCAGCCCGGCTCGGCTGGGACCGATGGTAGTCGGGCGGCGGGGTCATCGGCGGTCGTGGCGCGGCGGTGGGACGACCCAGACCCAGCGGGTCGTCAACGCCGGCAGGACTACCGGCAGGACTGCCGGCAGGACTACCGGCAGAGCCACCACCGGCGGGCAGGTACGGGTCGGCGTGGTCCCGGTCGTAGCTCCACAGGTCGTCCCGGTGTGGGTCACCGCGGGATTCACCGTGTGGATCACGGTAGGGCTCTGCCGGGTAGCTCCTCGCGCCGTAGCCGCCCGAGGGGTATGCGCCGGGGGTGAAGGCATCCGGGTCATACCCGTCAGGGTCGTACCCTGCCCGGTCGTAGTTGTCCCGAAGGTACTCACCCGGGGCGTCGCCGTCCTGGCCGAAGTCGGACGGCGAGTAGTCGGACGGTGCGTATCGCTGCGGGGCGTGGGCGTCCCGCCCGAACGGATCGACCGATGGCGGCGCCGCACTGCCGGGCAGCGACCGGGATCCGGACGACATCGATTTGGATGTCTCTCCCGGCCGCCGAAAAAATGAGTCCGATACGGAGCGTTCCGGCTCGGGTGGTCGCTGGCGACCCGACCCGACGGCTCCGCCATCCGGATGGAAAATGTCGGGCTCCTGACTGCCTGCGACCCGCATGCCGCACTGATCGCAGTAGTCGGGGTCCGTAGACAGGTGCCCGTTCGGGCAGCGTGCACTCACCTGATCACCTGTTTACCCTGACGGTCCTGGTCGACCGCGTGTCAAGGACCATTTCGTCAATGGTGTCAACGTTTCGTTTCAACCGAACCGTACCTGTGCTTGGATCCTCGATGTCGACCACGCGCTGGAGTAGCTGGTATGTGGCCTCGTTGCCGGACTGATGGGCAAGCTGTGCTCCTTGGCCGAGTTT
This sequence comes from Frankia sp. Cppng1_Ct_nod, assembly GCF_920656135.1. NCBI lineage: Bacteria > Bacillati > Actinomycetota > Actinomycetes > Frankiales > Frankiaceae > Frankia > Frankia sp. Cppng1_Ct_nod. The sequence continues at coordinate 17,328 of NZ_CAKKTK010000055.1, forward strand.
GATGGTAGCGGTGTCCTCATCGCCCTTGCGTCGGGCCTGTAGCCCTTCGTCGATCAGCCGGGCCAGCTCGGCCTGGCCGGTGAAGTGGGCGACCTCGGGGGAGATGCGCGTGGAAAGCTCCGGATCGCTGGTCCAGATCGCGCGGACCAGCGCTCGGGACAGCACCTGGTCGGCCACGACCACATGAACCCGCGCGGCCAGCATCTCCACGTCATCGTTGCGTGGGGGAACGGTGACGCATACGTGGTAGTCGCGGGACTCGTTACCCCATGCGCCGGTCGGATAGTCCGCGGTGAGCGCGTTGAGGCTCACCGCGGTGGAGGTGAGGTCCTCAACGTGGGGCGAGACCTGCCGTAGAAAGCGGACGGAGGCGTTCTGCGGTGTCCACAGCCGGAGCGTCACCCGGTCGACTGCGCGGTTCGTCGCAGTATCGATCATGGATCGGAAGTCGGCGGCGAGATCCTGCGGCCGGGGTATCGCGTCGACCGTGCCGAGCAGCGTCGTGGCAATCCGGCGCAGCTCGTCGACGCGCCAGTCGGCGCCGATTCCGCGGCAGTCGCACTGGAAGCGGCCGACGCAGGCGCTCAGGGCCGCTTCGAACTCGGTCGTACGCTCGCCGTTCTGCCCGTCGGTCAGCAGGATCGCGTGGTGGATCGCATCCGGGCGGGTGGCCATCAGTTCCCTGGCACGGGTGAGCCAGCGTCCGATCGCGGTGCCCCCGTCGGGCTCGAGCCGTCCGATCGCGGCTTTGGCCGCGGCCCGGGTCGTGGCGTTCGCGGGCACGAGTTTGGGCTGGGTCGGATAGACGGCCTCGGCAATCCCTGATCCCCGCACGATCGCGAACCACACGCCGTCCCGTAGGCCATCGACCGCGGCCTTTCCCGCCCGGCGTGTTTCGACGATCTTTGTCCGGGGTGAGGACATCGATCCTGAGCAGTCCAACATGATGACCTCGGCAAGTTCCGGCGGTCCGCCGGCCGGGCCCGGCGGACCCACGGGGCCACCCGATGCCCTGACTGTGACCACCGCATGCACATCGCCGTTCCCATAGCCGAGGTACTCGTTCTGGAAGACTTCCAGGGCGAACGGCACGGTCATCGCGGATCCCTTTCCGAGGAGTGCTCACCGGTGAGGTCCGCGCCGACGCGCGCGGTCACGACGGTGATGTTGTCGTGCCCGCCTCGGTCAATCGCGTGTCTGGTCAGATGGCGGCCAATTGCGATCGCCGAGGAGTCTGCCGGCAGTTGGCCGACGACTGCTGCCATGTCGTCGGCGTGAGACAGGTAGTTCCACAACCCGTCCGTGCAGACCAGCACGGTGGCCGGAGCGGGCAGCGGGAAGACGCGGACGTGCGGTGTGACGTCCTGGGCGTCGGCGCCGAGCCAGCGGGTGAGGGTGTGGGCCCGGCGGTCGGTCTCGACCGCGGAGGCGGGTATCAGGCCGGCGCGGGCGGCTTCCGCCGCCCAGGTGTCGTCCTCGGTCAACCGTTCGAACCACTGCGGGCCGAACAGGTAGACCCGGCTGTCACCGATCCAGCCGACCGTGACCGCGCCGGCGCCGTCACTGCTACGGGTGATCACGGCGGCGGCGAACGTGCAGGACGGTGAGATCCGTCCGTCCACAGCCGGTACCCGGGCCACCGCGGCCGCCGCCGCCGCCGCGGCCGCATGCATCGCCCGTTCCATCCTGCCGGGGGAGAACTCGTCGACCGTTGGCCTGGGGGGTGTGGTCGGAATATCAGGATCAGGCCACTCGATGATGTCCTCGTCGTAGCCGCTGTAGTGGTCGAGATAGCCGGCCTGGTCGGTATCCTCGGTGAGACCGCCGTTACCGGACCGTTCGGACCCCGTCGTCCGGACAGGGTTGCGGTGCCCGTCGGAAAGGCCCGGCGGGACGAGATGGGCCAGGCCGTGGTCGTCGGTTTCGTCCGGCCCACCAGCCGCCGGCGGTACCGTCGCCGGTAGCGGACCGCGCTCGGCTCGGGCGCCTCGGACAGCTTCGACAAGTACCGCCGTGGCGGTTGCCGCCGCCGCTCGTGCCGCGGGCCCGGACCCCGGTGTGCTCGACACGCCGTCGCAGACCACCGCGATCAGCGTGGAGCCGACTTTCGCGACGCCCATGGCGTCCTCGTTGGTGGTGTGCCGCACCCCTCGGTCGCAGACGCCCGCAACGGCGCCCAGATCGAGTTCCCGGTGGTCGGAATCACCTGTCTCCACCGCCATCTCGGTGTGCAGTGGGGTGCCACACGCTTCGCAGAAGCGGTCGTCCAAGTACGCCGGGCTCGTGCACACCGGGCAGTGCCCCCCGTTCTGGTCGATCCCGTACCGTCCCTTCTCCGGGGCGGGGTCGCCATGACCCGCCCGGTCCTCGTGCTCATTGCCGTGGGCCGCGCCATAGTTGATCACACGCATGGCGCGATCACACCAGCGTCCGGGGGCGGACCCGATTGGCCGCCTCGACCATGGCGATGCGCCGGGGCCTGGCGGTAGCGAGCTGGGCCAGGCGGCGATACACCTCTTCCAGACCGAAGCGCAGATCTCGGACGTGCAGGGGCCTCCCCACGACGATGACGTCATCGCCCGGGTGCAGTGTGCCTGCCTCCAGCGCCTCGAGCGCTACTTCCAGGATCGTCAGCGCGAGCTCCGCCCGGGCCTGCGGATCGGGGCGCAAAGAGTCGAGAATCCGGGACGCCTGGTCGAGTTCGGCCCGTCCGGGTCGTACCTTCCGGTCGACCATAGCTCGGATGATGCGGGTCTGGGCGGCCAGGTAAGCCGCGGACGTCCGCGGCACCCGCTGCCAGGCTTCCACCGCGCCGCGCAGGTCCCCGGCCTCGTAGCGGACCCGGGCCAGCCCGAAGGAGGCGGACGTGAACGAGGGGTCGGTACGGGACACGACATCGAACATGCGTGCGGACGTCGTCGGGTCGATGGTCTCGGTGGCGAGTGCCAGCGCCAGTTTGGGCGCGAGTTCCCCGGGTACAGCGCCGTAGACCCTGTCGAAGAAGTCGCGGGCCGACTCGAAGAACCCGCGGGCTGATCCCGATGCGGCTGCGCGTGCGGCCATCGCAGCGTCGAGCACAAGAAGTCCCTGGTACCAGTCGGTCCGCCACTGATACGGATCCTCGTCCGCGACCGAGGCGAGAAGGGCCTGCGCTCTGTCGGCGCGGCCGGTCTCCAGCCAGGCGCGGGCGAGTCGCAGCTGGGTCTCGGGCGTCGTCGGACCCATCGCGGACAGCAGCTCGGTGAGCTGGTCGGGTTCGGCATCGGGCAGCGCGACCAGAGTCGGCGTGGCCGGGTCGTCCGGGTCGGGCTTGCACACCGGCAGCACCGACCATGCCGGCCCGGCGACGCTGCCGTCGGGTTTCTCCCCGGTGAGGTGTGCGTCCGCGCCGAACCGGCGGCTGGGAGCGGGATTCGGCCGTCCCTGTTCGATCGCGACGATCTCCCGCAGGACACCGAGGAGCTCGTCGAACATCTCGTCCGCGCTGAGGAACCGGGCATCCGGGTCGGGTGCGGTCGTTCGTAGCAGGAACCGGTAGAGCGAGTCATGCCGGGCGAGCACTTCGTGACTGCGCTGAGGGGGAATGGTGAAGGCGTAGGTCGTGGTGTTACCCCGGAAGTCCAGGATCAGCGCTGCCAGCGAACGGCCGATCGTGAACAGGTCGGAGGCGACCGACGGGCCCAGCGTGGGCACTTCCGGTGCCTGGTAGCCGGGGGTCGCGAACGACGGCCCCGGATCGTCGATACGGCGTACCGCACCGAGGTCGATGAGTTTCAGCGAGTCGCCCGACAACATCACGTTGTCCGGCTTGAAGTCGCAGTAGACCAGGCCCTGACGGTGCAGGTAGGCGAAAGCCGGGAGGATCCCGAGGATGTAGGCGATTGCCTGGGTCACCGGCAGCGGGTCGGGCTGCCCGCCGGCCGCTGCCCGGCGTTGCTTCAGGAGCTTGAGCAGGGACATCCCGCCGATGTACTCCATGACGATGTAACCGGTGCCCTGCCACTCCACGAAACTGAAGATTTTCACGATGTTGCTGTGGTCGACCGCGGCAAGGAACTGGCGTTCGGCGATGGCCGCAGTCATCGCCTGGGGGTCATGGGTGTTGAGCAGGCCCTTGAGCACGACCCAGAAGTTCTCGGCGACGTTGCGGTCACGGGCCAGGTACACCCAGCCCTGCCCACCGAACGCCAGGCACCCGACAACCTCGTACTGGCTGACGACGTCCCCCGCCGCGAGTTTCGGCACGAAGGAGAACGGCTGGCGGCAGTTCGCGCAGAAGCCCTCCAACCGGCCGGGGGAATCACCGCGGGCACGGCCCACCGGCTCGTCACAGATGGCGCAGTAACGGCCGCGTTCCGGCACCTGCGGGTTGGCCAGCACCATCGACGTGGGGTCGGGAACGGCCACGTCCGCAACGGTGATGATGCCCGCGCCGAGCCGGCCACGTGACGGCGTCGGCCTGGACGGTCTGCTGCGTCGGTGTCGCAGTGGGCCGCTGCCTGCGGGGCTGCTTGTTCCCGGGTCGCCTGTTCCCGGGCCGCCTGTTGCCGGGCCGCCTGTTGCCGGGCCGCTCGGCTGTTGGCCTGACCCGGACGGGCCGAAGGAGGATGGATTCGGCACGGACGGGTTCGGGACGGAAACGGCCGAGGTCGCAGAGAAACCGCAGAGGTTGCAGTAGCCGTCCTCGATCGTGCCGCCCTTGCAATCCGGCCGCGTACAGGGGGCACCGTCGTCCGTGGCGGTGGCCGTCGAGGGGCCGGGGGCTGCGCCCGGTACCGGCCTGTCGGACGGCCCTGTCGGCCCCAGCTGGCTGGGAACGGTCGGGGTGGGACTACTCGTGACCGGTAGTAGCCCGCAGATGTTGCAGTAGCCGTCCTCGACGACACCGGCGCAACCTGGCCGGCCGCAGGAGACTCCATCACCCGGCAGGCCGCCAAGGGACTGGGAAGTGCTCATCTCTGGTTGGTCTCCCTTCCCCTGCTCGGCCGGATACCCCCGAGGGGGCCGTCGCCGTCGGCCACGGACTTTCCCGTTGACCCGCGCCCGACCGGCTCACTCCCGACCCCGTCGTCGCCGGCGCTGAACCTACGGTCCAGGGCCGCGCCGAACGCCTGCACCAGCTCGGCGGCCTGGTCGAGATCGGTCGGCGCCGTATACAGCACCGAGTGGGCACGCCGGTACAGGTCGGCAAGGTCCGGGGCCTCGATGACGCCCTGCCTGGCGGCTTTGGCCTGCCATCCGCCGAGTAACCCGCGCAGATCGTCGCGCGTCCGCAGCGGTGCCGCGTTGGTGTCCGCGATCCTGCGGGCCGAGATCAGCGTGGCCTCGGCGAGCTCCTGCCACCGGTCGAGTCCCCTGCTCGCTTCCTTCCAGCGGCCGGCTGCCGCTGTCGCGGTCAGCCGGCCGAGCCAGGTGCGCAGGCCGTGCCGGTCGTCATCCAGGACACCGTCAGGCAGGCGGAGCAGCGGCGTCGCCGGTCGCAGGACGCGGCTACGGGCGCGGTCGGCGTCCGCCGCTGCCTGATCGGTGAGCGTGACGATGCGTTCCAGCAGCGTCGCCGCGTCCCGCAGCGCCTCCGGGAGGGTGTCGTGGCGTCGGGCGAGTTCAGCGACGCCGGCTCGCGCGGTCGCGATGGCGGCGTCGAGGCGTACCGGCAGACTTTCCGGCACGGACAGCGGATCGCCGGCGGCGACTTCGGACAGTTCGGCGAGCAGCCGGCGGGCGACCGTGAGGCCGGCATCGTCTCCCATGCGTAGCCGGGACGCGATCGTGTCGACGGCGGCGATCTCCTGCTCGGCCGCGCTGACGGTCGCCAGGTGGGTGTTCCAGGCTGCGACGATCTCATCGATGCCGACACGGACGGACCGCAGTGCCGCGTCGGCGCGGTCCACGAGGTCTGTCGGGCGGATGCCGGCAGCGGGTGACCCGGGTGAGGAGTCAGGCTTCGACCCGTGGGGGTTCCCGTTACGGGCACCGTCGGTACCTGCCGACCGGACGGGGGGGACCGCCAGTGGGCTGTGCAGCAAGGCGTCCAGTTCACCCATGGCGCGGGCGTCCACCCGGGTCCTGCTACCGCGGGTGGTGCGGGCCCGTTCAACGAGGTCGGCGAGGATGCCGTAGCAGTGCCAGGCGTCCGTGAGCGCGGTGAGCGTGGCCGTCGCCCGGTCGCGGGTGGCGCCGGTGAGGCGGTCCGGGTCGATCAGCGCACGCTCGGGCGCGCTCTCCAACCCCATCAGGACGGTCGCCTGGGACGCGGCTGCACCCGACAGATGGGTCAGGGCGGCGTCAATCCTGTCCAGGCTCATGATGGCCATGATGACGGTCAGCCCTGATATTTGGGAACGGGTGCGTCACGGGATGGGCTGGGGATGTTGACGGTCTGATGCGTTCGACTGATTGCCGCCCGAGATGTGTCAGCCGTCACGGTCCGACCATAGTGCGGGTGCCGGGCGGCGCGAGGTATGAGGAGTGCCCACACCGCTGTCGGCTTGCGGACAGACACGGCCGCGTGTCCGCTCCGGGAAGCACGGCCAACGTTGCCTGACCCGGTCCTAGTCCTGATAGGTCGCGGTGGGAGGGCTGGCGTCGCCGAGTTTACCGAGCCAACGCTGGTAGATCTTCTTCCAGGTGCCGTCCGTTCTCATCTTTTCGAGAGCGGCGTTGATGAAGCGGACGAACTCCTCGTTTCCCGCCTTCACCGCCATGCCGTACGGTTCATCGCTGAGTTTTGACCCCACGATCACGGTCGTGGGGTCCTGCTCGGCCATTCCCGCAAGGATGACGTCGTCGGTCGAGATCCCGTCGATCTGGCCCCGCTGGAGATCCACCAGACAGTCGGTCGCGTTGGGGACCTCAACTCGTATCGCGGTGGGTACCAGTCTTGTGATGGTCCGCAGTGACGTGCTGCCGCTTGCGGCGCATATCTTCCGGCCGGCGAGATCCGCGATCCCCGCGAAGCCCGCGTCCTGCTGGACGAGGAGTTTCTGGCCCGACTCGTAGTAGACGGACGAGAAGTCCACCTTCTGCCAGCGGTCGCAGGTTATGGTCATGGTGGCGACGACGAGATCGACATCGTCGTTTTCCAGAGCGGGGATGCGGCCATCGGTGGTCACCGCCCGGAACTGGATCCGGCCCTCATCGGTACCGAAAATTGCCTTGGCCACCTGTTTTGCCATGTCGATGTCAAAGCCCTCCAGCTGGAGGGTGTTCCAGTTCATCGCGCCGAGCAGTACGGCATCGGTGGGAACGCCGACCCGGAGGTACCTGTTCTTCAGGACCGCCGCCGGGAGGACGCCGGCCGGTATGTTTCCCGGGGTGGGCAGCGGTCCGTGGGGGCGCAGGCTCCTACGGGGATCCGTACAGTTGCGATTCGGCTGCTGGGTGCTGGCCTGCGGGGTGGGTGAGGCGTTCTCCGCCGGCCGTGGAGCGGGGTTGAACGGCAACGGGCTGCGTGTGGTGCCGCAGGCGGTCAGGATCAGCGCGGTGCAGGCGAGCAGAATGCCCGCACGGCGGATTCGGCGGGACCGGTGGCCGGTCATCGGTACTCGTTGATGCGGCGTTGGATGCCGGCGAGGCCGAGCCCGATCGCCACGATCGTAGTGATCACCACGACAGCCGGCAGCGGGTGCAGCGGTTCGGCGGCATCCGATACCTGCCGGGTGAAACGGTTCTGACTGTCCGTCACGGCGCCGTCCAGCGCCCTGTCCAGGCGGTCGAATGTTTCGGTGCCCCGCCCGAGAGATGTCGTCACGGCGTCTTTCAGCTTGTCCGGGGTGGCCAGCGATTCGGTGACGGCATGGTGAATGGCGAGCCATTCCTGCAGGTCGTTCCTGATTCCGGGACGGGCTCTGACGTCCGGGCCGTCCAACGCGATCGCCTGTACAAGCGATCCCTCGGGCAGTTGTCCTCCGTCTTTCTCGAACCCGAGCTGATTGATCGCGGTGGTGAAGTCGGCATCCGGCTGCGCGTCGTTCCCGAAGGCGATGAGGGACAGGCTCTCGTCAACCCGGGCGCGAAGCGCGAAAACCCTGGACTGGGCGAGCAGGGTCATCGGCGTGTAACTGGCGTCGCGGGCGTCGGCAAGGCGGGCCTGCTGGGTGGAGAAGGCCGTCGCAGACCATCCGACCCCGATCAGGACACAGGCACTGGCAGCGACCAGCGGGAGGTTGAGAATCCGTTTCGTGCGTCTGAACAACATCAGCTGGGTGGCGGCCAGTCCGGCGGCGGTCACCGTGAAGGCAAGGATCAGAAGGTCCTCGTCCGTGCCGCTGGTCGCGTCCTGGTAGGCGTGGTCGAGGCGGTCGGCGTTGAGGGCGGTAATTCTGTCCGCGGCCGGCAGGATCTGCTGCCACATGACCTGTGAACCTTTTCTGAGGTATCCCTCGCCGCTGGAGTTCCCGGCGCGGTTGTTGTCCCGGGCACGCTCGACAAGTCCGGTATACACCGGCAGTTGCCGAGCCAGTACGGCCAGTTGTTTCTCGGCTGTCGCGTCGAGATTCAGCCGGGTCAGTTCCTGGATGGTCTCGGCCGCGGTGGCGATGCTCGTGTCGTAACCGGCGGCTGTCCGCAGGTTCCTGTCATGGATGGCGCGTTCGTCGGCCGGGGTTCCGTTGCTCGTGAGCACCGTGACCGGCGCGAAGAACTCGGCGGCGGCGGTGGCATCGGCGTCCGACAGTGCGGCGTGTACCCGCTGTGCATCCACGATGGATCTGCCAGCCTGGTTACGGATGGTGTTCAGCGCGTCCAGTCGGATCAGCGTGGTGGCGAACAGCGCGGTCCCGAGAAGGGCAAGCAGCCCGGTAAGGCTCAACGAGTACAGCCGGAGCCGGCCGGGGGTGACGGCCACGGCGTTGCGTGCCCGCCGCGGCAGCTCGCGGGAAAGAGCGCGAATGTCGAGACGTGGCGACGGTACCGGTGGCGTTGTCGCCGGCGGTGTCGTTACTGATCGTGATGTCACTGGTTGCGCTGTCACCGGACGTCCCAAGGAGTCGGACGCCCTGATCGAACCGGGCGCGGCAGTCTCGGCCGGAGGAATCGATGATTGCGGGTTGACGGCTGTAGGTGTTCGGGCGGTTGCCCCTGGGGGTGTGTTGGCCGTCACGGTCCGACCATAGTGCCATCGCGGCTGGCGGTGAGGTACCGGGTGTGCACGGTTCACGCCTGTCCGCGTCCGCGGGTCCTTCCCGTATATCGTGTGAAGATGTTCTCCCCTGCCTTGTTCTCCGGTCCCTTCGGGCCGCGTTCCGGTCAGTCCGCCTGATGGCCGGTCAACAGCGGCGTGGCGGCGGCGGGGTGGCGCGTGGCGGTCAGGGCGGCCGCGCGGCCAAGGCCGGCTCGCATCGCAAGGGCGCCTCGGCCGGCAGCGGCGGGCAGCGCAGAAAGAGCCTGGAGGGACGCGGAGCCACCCCGCCGGCGCAGATGAGACCCGGGCACCCCGCGCAGCGCCGGGCTGTCGCGGCGGCAGCCGCCGAGGCACAGCGCCCCGCCGACCCCCGCACCACCGGGGGCGACAACGGGCGTCGCGACGGCGCTCGTGATGAAGGTGAGCGGACGCCACGAGGTCCGCGTCCGGCTTCCGCCGGTGGTTGGAGACGAGCGGAAGGCACCCGCGGCGAAGGCACCCGCGGCGAAGGCATCCGCGGCGACCGGGCGCCGCAGCGTGGCCGCGCCGGCGGCCCGGCCCGGACGGGGCAGGCCCGGACGGGGCGGTCCGGACGACCGGAGCGCGACGACCGGGGCGAGGTCGACGAGCTGGTGGTCGGCCGTAATCCGGTTGTCGAGGCGCTGCGTGCCGGCGTTCCGGCATCGACCCTCTACGTGGCGGGCGGAACCGAGTACGACGAACGTCTGGACGAGGCTCGCCGTCTCGCTCCCCGCGTCGGTGTGGCCGTCGCGGATGTTGCCCGGGGCGAGCTGGACCGGATGTGCGGTTCCGCGCCGCACCAGGGGCTGGCATTGGTGGTGCCCCCGTTCCGCTACGCCCATCCCGATGACCTGCTGGCCCGTGTGCAGGCCGCGCCGCCCGGACTGCTGGTGGCGCTGGACGGGGTGACCGACCCGCGCAACCTCGGGGCGGTCATCCGTTCGGCTGCCGCGTTCGGTGCGCATGGTGTGGTCGTGCCCACACGGCGGGCGGCCGGTGTGACCGCGGCGGCGTGGAAGACCTCCGCGGGCGCCGCGGCCCGGCTACCGGTGGCGCGGGCGACGAACCTGGCTCGGACGCTGACGAGCTGGGCGGATGCCGGCCTTTTCGTGGTCGGGCTGGCCGCGGACGGAGAGGTCAGCATAGACAATCTTGAAATGACCGCTGATCCGCTGGTGCTGGTCGTCGGTTCGGAGGGACGAGGCCTGTCCAGGCTCGTCGGGGAGCGGTGCGACCTGACCGTGCGGATCCCGATGATCGGTGATGTCGAGTCCCTCAACGCCGGGGTCGCCGCCGGCGTGGTGCTGGCGGAGATCGCTCGCCGCCGCCGTGTGGACGGGAGACCGTAGCCACCCGCTGATGGCCCGCTGGAGCTTCTACCGGAGCTGTTGTGACCATCGCTAGAACTGTTGCGACCACCGTGATGTCGCCGTGGCCACGGACTGTCCGGTCTCGTCGTCGAGAATGGCGACGGCCCGTTCGAGCAGGGAACGGAACTCCTCCAGCTCGCCCGGGGTGAACACGTCGGAGAGGCGCTGCTCGACCGCGAGCGCCAACGTGTCGGCCCGGTGTAGCAGCGTCCAGCCTGCCCGGGTCAGCTGGCTCTGGAAAACCTTCGCGTGGACGCCCGACTGCTCGCGAACGATCAGACCCTTTGACTCCAACGTGAGCAGCAGGCTTGCCATCGACTGCGGGGTGACCATGCAGCGGCGGGCAAGCTGGGCGCCGGAAAGACCGGGTGACTCGGCAAGGGTGAACAGTGCCGTGTACTGCGGGACGGACAGCCCGACATCGCGCAGTGCCCGGGTCTTCTCGCGGATAAGCGCCTGTTCAGCCCGTTTGATCGAATGTCCGAGGCGGGTCACGGTGGAGGGGGGTGCTTCGTCCCAGGCCATTTTGTGTTCTCCTCCTCACGCCTCGCCAGAACATGATCGAGCCGTCTTCGGCTCGGCAGCCTGTCAACACCGCCTGACGGGACCCTAATACTCCCTACCGATTCCCAACCGACAGTGCCGTTTCCGTGGTGGATGCGTGGATGCGGTGATGTGTCCTGCCGCGCACCCGGGCACCGGTCAATACCGGCAGCCAGGTGACTACCGATCGCCGGGTTTCCCTCGAAGGTCGAGGTCTCGCCAGTTCATGTTCCCTTTCGGGTCGGACTGCGAGGGGACCGCTGCGTTTCTGACTGCTGTGGTCGACCGTTTGTCAGAACCATACTGTGGTTGGTCGTGAACGGGTATTGGTGTGCCTGGGCTCACATGAGGTGTGCGGCCTCACAGGAAGTCGGTAACGGTCGTTTTCATCCACTGCCGTTAGCATGGCTTTTCACGCTTTGTCGAGGAGGCGGGTCAGGTGGACGCCAGTACGCCCGGGCGTGGGCGTGTAACGAAGTTCAGCAAGTTTTCCGAGATGGTGGCCGACGACCTACGGGGTAAGGTTGCGCGCGGTGAGGTCAGGCCGGGCGACCACCTACCGTCGGAAACCGAGTTGATGGACATTTACGGTGTCGCGCGGCCGACAATGCGGGAGGCATTGCGCATCCTTGAGTCCGAGTCGTTGATCAGTCTGCGGCGTGGATCCCATCGGGGGCCGCTCGTCCAGGTGCCGGACATCGGCGTTCTCGCGCGACGGACCGGCCTGCGGTTGCAGATGCAGGGAACCTCCATCAACGACCTGGTCGAGGCCCGCGCGGTCATGGAGCCGGGAGTTGTGGCGCTCGCTGCGAAACGCCGTACCGGGTCGGACCTACAGGAAATGCGGGACTGTCTGAAGATTGCCGGCGACTCGCGTAATGTTCTCGACTTCGTCCGTCGCGCGGCCGAGTTTCACGTCCTGGTCGTCCGTTCCTCCCACAACAGAACCATGATGTTGCTGGTGCAACTCGTCTCCTCATTGCTCCAGCATCAGTACGAGTCTGTTCTGCGTAACGTCTCCGAGGACGAGGGGCGCGAGTTCATAGAGCAATCAATTGCTCGTTACGAGCATCTGACGGAGCTGATTGAGAACCGTGACGCCGAGGGCGCGGCCGATTTCTGGGCAGCCCACGGTACGGTTGGCGGAGAGTTCTGGGCGACCAGCCGGAGCCTGGGCCCGAGGCTCGAGCTCTATTCCTGAACGGTGGATCGTGGTCTCTTTCTACCGGGATGAGACCCGTTCTGTGGTAGACCCGTTGGACGGACTCTCGGACGGGATTGTGGGGATCCGATCCGCCCTCGGGCCGCCGCCGGACCCCGGTCGGGCCGCCCGGTGGCGGCCCGCACCCAGATTACGATCATGAGAGGGGGTGGCGGGTGGATCGGCTCGCAACCTGGCTGGTTGCGCCCCAGTGACGATCCGGATGAGTAAGATCGACCGCTGATGCCCTAGGCTGGAGAGGTTCACCGACCGGCCGGCGTGGCGCAACTGGCAGCGCACTCGACTTGTAATCGAGCGGTTAGGGGTTCGAGTCCCCTCGCCGGCTCCACGGAACAGGGCTCTGACCTCGGGTTTGGCCGTGGCGCTACCCCGAGGCGATCGTTATGTACCCGGCGGTGTACCCGACCGCCGAGGCAAGGACTCAGTCCACGTCCGTGTCGCTTTCGTCATTCGGGCCGGTCTGTCCCTTCCTGGCACCACGCATGGCGGGGAAGAGGACGACATCGCGGAGGGTGGGCGCGTCGGTGAGCAGGGCGATGAACCGGTCGATGCCGAGACCGAGGCCGGACATCGGCGGCATCCCGTACTCCATCGCCTCGATGAAGTCCTCCTCCATCATCATCGTCTCGTCGTCACCGGCCTCGCGCAGCACGGCCTGCTCCTCCAGCCGTAGCCGCTGCTCGACCGGGTCGACCAGCTCCGAATACGCCTTGACGATCTCCCAGCCGTTCACCACTACCTGGAACATGTCCAGGCGGGTCGGGTCGGAGTCGCTGCGCCGGGCAAGCGGGACCAGCTCCGCCGGGTGATGGACGAGGAAACACGGCTGGATGAGTCCGGGCCGGACCGTCTTCTTGTACAGCAGATCGACGAGCCCCGCATAAGATACTGCGTTCTCCACGTCCAACCCGAGCCCCACGACCCGCTCCCGCAGCGTCGGCAGATCACGTACGACGGTGAGATCGATACCGGTTCGACGGGCGACCTCGGTCCGGTAGTCCAGTTCCGGCCAGTCGGCGCCGAAATCCAGCTTCACACCGTTATAGGTGACCGTACGCGTGCCGAGGACCTCGTCGAGCACGGTGAGGACCAGTTCCCGGACGAAGGTCATGTTGTCGCGGTAGTCCCAGTAGGCCGCGTACCACTCCAGCATCGTGAACTCCTGGAGGTGCGAGGAGTCCATGCCTTCGTTGCGGAAGTTTCGGCCCAGTTCGTAGACGCGGTCGAGAGAGCCGACAACGACGCGCTTGAGTAGCGTTTCCGGCGAGATCCGTAGGTAGAAGTCCTCACCTAGAGCGTTGTGCCGGGTCACGAACGGTCGCGCGGCCGCGCCGGATGCCGCCTCCTGTAGAATCGGTGTCTCGACTTCGAGAAAGTCGTTCTCGTCGAGGAACCGGCGGATCTTTTGGATGATCTTCGTTCTGGTCTGGAACCGTTCCCGTGACTCGGGGTTCACCAACAGGTCGAGGTAGCGGCGACGGTAGCGGGCCTCGACGTTCGAGAGGCCCTGCCACTTGTCCGGCAAGGCGCGAGCTGTCCGATTCAACACGGTCAGTTCGGAAACCGCTACCGTCCGCTCGCCGCGGCGGGTGGTATAGAGGCTGCCGGCGACCCCGATGAAGTCGCCGATCTTCACTGCCCGGGACCACTCCTTGACGACTTCTGCGCCCAGTTCGTCTCTGGACAGAGAAATCTGCACGCGCCCGCTGCGGTCCTGGAGATGCCCGAAGATCAGTCCACCCATCCGACGCCAGAGGACGACACGGCCGGCGAGACGGACGTCCGTCCCGTCGGGTGCACCCTTGGCGTCGGTAGCCACCGAGTCGGTACGGTAGCTGGACCGGGGCCCCGTCGCCCCGAACTCCTCCGTTGACATCAACACACACCCTCTTGAACGAGACGGCAGCTAGGCGGTCACGAGGGTGGCGTTCGCGCACATCTCACCAAGCGGGCCAGGTGAACGGACCGCCATCCATCTGACGGCCATCCCAGCGTACCGACCAGGCGTACCGACCGGGGCACGGCGGCCGCCGAGTACCTGGCCCACTTGGGAAGTCCACCCCGTCGACGATCACCAGGATCGGATGCCGGTCGATCGCGGATGTGAACGCATCCGGCAGTGGTCGCGTATCCGGAAGCTTGGGCTGGTAAGATCCGGATGGTATTCAGTGGTAGCGTAGAGTCGTCATCGAGGCTGACGGGGCGGCGCCCGTGCCGGACGTTCGTACATGAACGGGCACCTTTGCCCAGG
>NZ_CAKKTK010000056.1:0-807 GCF_920656135.1 Frankia sp. Cppng1_Ct_nod
TAGTGCAACGTTCCTCATTGCGGCTGTAGATCGTTTTGCCGTCGGTGGGATGCTGGTCGGGAGGCGGTCTTTCATGCCGAAGTTGTTGTATGCCCGCTCTCCCGCGGACGCGGAGGAGGAACGGAAGGTCCAGAAGTTGGCCGGGGCGCGGCACGCTCCCGATGACTGGACCATGCGGGCGAAGATGATCGTGGCCAGTTGGGACGGCGAACGGACCAGCGCCATCGCCGCCCGGTTGGGCTGTCACATGCAGACCGTGCGCGAACGCCTGGCCCGGTTCAACGCCGAGGGCCTCGACGGGCTGGGCGACCGGCCCGGAGCCGGCCGCAGGCGCCGGATCACCGAACCCGAGCGGAGCCGGATCATCGCCCTGGCCCGCGCCGACCCCCCGGGCCGGCCGGTCCGCGACGACGCCGGCAAGCTGAGGGCCACGGACGAGACCAGCCCACCCCAGTGGACCCTGGACGGCCTCACCGACACCGCCCGGGCCGAAGGCATCCAGATCCAACGCAGCCAGATCCGGCGCATCCTGCTGGCCGAGAAGGTGCGCTGGCGGCACACCCGCTCCTGGGCACACAGCTACGACCCCGAGTTCGCCCCAAAAGGGCGGCGGTCGTCGACCTCTACACCCACCCGCCCGCCGGTACCACGGTGATCTGCGCCGACGAGCTCGGCCCGATCATCGCGCGCACGTTCCCCCCAGCACCGGGCTGGTCACCCGACGGCCACCGCATCAAGGCACCCCTGGAATACTCCCGCGGCAGCGAGAAGACCTGGGTCTTCGGCGCCCTGCGCATCCGCGACGGC
>NZ_CAKKTK010000056.1:1229-31894 GCF_920656135.1 Frankia sp. Cppng1_Ct_nod
GAGGAACTGGTCTGCCGTCAGTACCTCGACCCCGTGGGGTAGGGCCGACGTGGCCGGGAAGTCGGAGATGTTGTCGGTGACCAGCAGGCCGGCGCCGGCCTTGACCGCAGCCGCGAGGACATGGCGGTCCTTCTCGTGGCAGGCCATCGCCGGGATCAGTAGCTCATAGCCGAGCACCTCCGCCTCGGGGAAGTGCTCGCGCATGAGCCCGATTGTCCGGCCGGCTTGGTCAGGTGACGCTGAGCCTTCGCGGACGAGCGCGCCCTGGAGTTCCCGCAGTATGTGCCCTGACCACAGGGGGCGGTAGAGATCGGCGATCGCGAGGCGGAGCAGGCTGTCGCGCAGGTGCATGGGGAACAGGACGCACGTGTCGAGCAGTGCGGCGAAGGTCATGGCGCTTGTGTTCGGTGGTACGGCTTGTCGGTCGCGCGGTAGCCGTCGAACTCCTCGGAGAGGGCGACCAGTTCGTCCATGGCGGCTTCGCGCGCGGCTCGGCGTCGTTCCTGGTATGTCAGCACGTCGGGCAACAGGATCCGGCGGTGGCGACCGGGCTGGGTGTAGGGAATCCGCCCCTCGTCGAGCATCCTGACCAGGGTCGGGCGGGAGACGCCGAGGATGTCGGCCGCCTCCTGGGTGGTCAGCTGCTGGTGGTGCGGGGCGATGGTGACCGCCTGGCCGCGGGCCATCGCGAGCACGACATGCTGGAGCACTTCGTAGACGGCTGAGGGAAGCAGGGTGCGCGATCCGTCGGGTCCGACCAGTTCGGCGTGGTTCTCCGTACGGCTGATCCGCCCGACGAACGCGACCAGGTCGTCGAGGGACTCGTCCGGGGGAAGAACGGTGCGCTCGGACACCCCAGTGGCCATGATCTTCCACCTCCCGCACCAGCATACCCAGAATTCGAACGAATCGAAAGCGACAGAGATCGGATAGGTGAGGCGGCTCCGAACGGGCCGGCGTGGGCGAAGGATCTCCGCGAGATCGAGCAGCAGGCTGGCCCGCCATCGGCCGTAGTCACGGGGCTCGTGGTCGTCGTCCCTGGGATGGTAGTGGCGGTTTCCGGGGTGGCCGGCCCCGGGTGCTGGCGCGGGTCGCGCCCACGGGGAGCATCGGGAGTTGGTCTCCAGCGGGCCTGCGACCAGCTGCGGAACCTCTCAAGCATCTTGAGACAACATGATGTTCAAGTTGTGGGCGGATCCTCCCCGCGCCTCACCAGATCCGCCGCACGGCGCCGCCTTCTACGATCCCCGATCGTAGCCGGCCCCGAAGGCCGTGGTCCGTAGCGCCGCTCGGCCACCGGCGTCTGAGAGCGGGGTACGGAAGCCACCAAACATGTCCGGCATGCGGGCGATCCAGGTCGGTCCAGGCCGGACATGGTTGATTGGCATGGCGTGAGGCACTACGGGCCGGACGACGCGAAACGGCTGGGAAGCTCAAGCGCCCCGTCTCGCCTTCCACCACGGGGCGGCTGTGCTTTCGGCTCGCCGACACGGGGACCTATTCGGACGTGCGCATTGCCGTGATCCGTACTGCCGTGGTCAGCATCGTGAGCCCGATGCCGACCATCACGGCGATCACGAGCCATTGGTAGGAGGCAGGCAGGTACAGAGCCAGGAACCACGAGCGGCTGGGGGTACCGGCGAGCTTCACGACCAGCGGGACGATGCCCTGAGGGAACAGGGGGATCCAGCACAGCGACCAGCAGACCGCCGCGGCCGTGCCGCCCGTCGAGGCGACGCGTGCGGCGTTGGCCTCGCGCATGACGTTCAGGGTCAGGCGCACCCCGCCGTGACCGTCGCCGATCGTGTCGCGCAGCAGTTGTGAAAACTCCGCGCCGTAGCGCGCCCGCCAGTCGGCGGGGTACCAGGACAGGAAACGCTCGACGCGTCGCTCCGTTCTGGCATCGGGGCTCTTGTCGATGGCCCTGCGGCGAATGACGAGTGAGGCGAGCAGCCATATCGTGCCCACAGGCCACAGCAGCGTCCAGAACAGCACCGACACCAAGACCATGCGCCAGCCCCATCGCGCTGCGAGCCGGGGATAGATCGTCAGCATGTCGCTGGTCACGATGCCGCCCATCCGGCGGACAGCCGGCGCAGGCCGACGTCGGCGATGCGGCGCTGGGCGGCGAGCTGCGCGTGCAGAGCAGCGCGCCCCACGTCGGTGAGCCGGTAGGGCAGCCGTCGCCCGTCGGCTTCGAGCGCCTCGATCAGGCCGCTCTGCTCGAGCCGGCTCAATGCTCCATACAGCGTGCCCGGCTGAAGTCTCACGCCGGCGAACTCCTCGATGTCTTTGGTGAGCGCGTAGCCGTGTTTCGGGCCGCCGGCCAGGCTCGAGAGGATCAAGGTCGCCGGGCCGGCGTAGCGTCCGAGAGCGCTGAGATCGTTCTCCATGGCACAGAGACTACTACGTCGTACGGTATAACGTAGAGCGTTAGCTCTTCCCGTCGAGCCCGACTACGGTCCGCCGCGCGTGGCCCGAGGCGGCCGACGAGGTAGGTGGGGTGGACGCAGGAGCGGACCGCGACCGACCACGCCCACCTACAGAGAGGCACCGTGCGCGGCGCTCCGGCCCGGGAGCCGTCCGGGGAGGTTGACGGTCAGGGGCGGTCGAAGCGGCGTAGTCGAGAGTCGCCCCTCTCCGCAACGATGCAGAGTAGCCGAGCCGTTGGATCTGGAAGAGCGGCTGGCAAACGTGATCAGCGATCAGATCGCCCCGCGCCTGGTACCCGAGATCGAGATCATCGCCTGGCGCGGCACACATGTCGTGGCGGTTGAGGTCTTCCCGAGCCCCACCCGGCCGCGCTACCTCGCCAGCACGGGTCTCGACGCCGGGGTATATGTGCGGGTCGGTTCCACCAACCGCCGCGCCGATCCCGATCCCGATCTCGTCGAGGAGCTACGGCGCTACGCGCGCGGCGAGGCCTACGACGAGCAGCCGTTGCCGGAACTGGACTCGGAAGCGGTGGACTTCCGAGCCGCTTCCGAGTCGTTCGCGCCGGTCCGGAAGCTGCGCCGGGCTGACCTGGAGACGCTGCGGCTGCTCACGGTCCACCAAGGACGCGCCGTCCCGACCGTCGGCGGGGTTCTGCTGTTCGGACATGACAGGGCGCGACTATTTCCTGACGCCTGGATTCAAGCCGGGCGTTTCGCCGGCACGAACAAGAGCCGCCTTCTGGACCAGGTCGAGATCCGGTCGCACCTGCCCCAGGCGACCGAGGATGCTATCGGATTCATCCAGAAGCACAGTCTGCACGGAGTGGAGATCGGCCCCGTCCGTCACGCCGACCGGTGGAGCATCCCGCCGGTCGCGGTGCGCGAGGCTGTCATCAACGCGGTCGCCCATGCCGACTACCGCCAGCACGGCGCGCCGATACGCGTGGCCATCTTCGACGACCGGCTGGAAGTCGAGAGCCCGGGCCTGCTGCCGTTCGGCCTCACCGTCGACGACCTCCACCGAGGGGTGTCCAAACTGCGTAACCGGGTGATCGGCCGTGTCTTCCACACCCTCGGGCTCATTGAGCAGTGGGGAAGCGGCATCCAACGGATGACGGCCGCCTGCCTCGACGCCGGCTTCCCGCCCCCGCTTCTCGAGGAGATCGGCATCCGATTCCGCGTTACGCTGTTCACCACCCGCGTCGCCGCGCCGACCATGGATGAAACCGACCAGGCAATCCTCAACACCCTCACCGAAAACGGCGCCCTGACCAGCGAAGTCGCCGCAGCCATTGGCCTGTCGACCCGCGCCACCCGCACCCGGCTGGCCCGGCTCGTCGAACGCGGACTCGTCCGGGAGATCGGCACCAGCCCCAGCGACCCGAGACGCCGCTATTACCCCGCGACCTGAACGACGATTACATCCCACGAACGAGCGATCTACTTCACCGGCAACAAGACATCCCGGCACCTGGCGGTGGTGGTGGATCTTGTCGAAGTATGCCTCCGCGGCCCGGCGGATCTGTCAAAGACCTCGACAATCCTCATCATCCCAGTTCAGGAGCACTTTTCTGTTCTGGCTCGCCGCTCGGTCACCGGACCCGCGTGAAAAGCCAGGGGTAGTTCCTCCGGTGTCACCCGCCGAACATATGGCCCGTGACTCCCGGACGAGCGCTCAGCGCCTCGTCTCGTACCTGGTCAGGACCACGCCGCCGGGAAACGTCTGCGTCTCCACCAGGTTCAGGTTCACCCAGCTGTCCAGCGCGGTGAAGAACGGCGTGCCCCCGCCCACCAGGACCGGGTAGGTGGCCAGCGCGTACTCGTCGATCAGCCCGGCCCGCATGGCCGCCCCGGCGAGCGTTGCGCCGCCGATGCTCATCGGGCCGCCGTCCTCGGCCTTGAGCCGGGTGATCTCGGCGATCGCGTCGCCGGTGACCAGGCGGGTGTTCCAGTCGACCTTGTCGATCGTCGAGGAGAACACCACCTTCGGCGTGTCCCGCCAGTTCTGCGCGAACTCGATCTCCGCCGGGGCAGCGTTGGGCTGCTGGTCGCCGGTCGGCCAGTAGGAGCTCATCGTCTCCCACAGCTTGCGCCCATACAGCGACAGGCCGCTCGCCCGCTCCTGGTCGAGCCACCACTGGAACAGCTCGTCGCTCGGCGGCCCGCTCCAGCCGATGTCGTCGCCGACCGCCGCGATGTAGCCGTCCAGGGTCAGGTTCATGCCGTAGATCAGTTTCCGCATGGCGCCAGCCTTCCGTGAGTCGGTCCCAGGCGTACAGACCGGCGCGCCGCGAGAAACTCATCGGTGCGCGATCTAGGCCCGCAGGTAGTCCTCATGCTTGGGGGCTCAGCGTGGCACGGGCAGCAGCGCACCCACTGGACCGCCTCCCGCCCGCGACGCCACGTCGACCAGCCAGTACCCGGTCGCCCGGCGGTGTCTCCCGCTGTGACCACCGCGCCGTCCTCCTCGCACGTCGCCCGCCCGCCGGCGAACCGGACCCGGGCGCAGAAAGCGCGAAACCTGAAGAAATGCCACGGAACTGAGACTCAAGCCAAATGACATTCCGTGAGACAACCAACGAACTCACTGGTCAACCAAGATCGACATGTCACGCGATCTGAAACTCTACAGGGCGACGGACTTTTGCCGCGCAAAAGACGATCTACCTCTACGCGGACAAGGGCTACGTCGGCGGCGAGAGCGACCTGCTCCTCGTTCCCCGCAAGAAGCCCGCGAACAGCGAGCTGCCCGACGACATCAAGGAGAGCAACCGTGTCCTCGCGGCTACCCGCGCACCCGGTGAGCGTGGCTTCGCGGTCCTGAAGAACTGGCGCGTCTTCAGCCGCTTCCGCGGCTGCCCACGCCGGGTCGGCGAGTTCGCCCAGGCCGTCTTCATCCTTGAACAGGAGGGGATTTAGGAAAACAAACTTTGAAAATTCTCCGTGAAGCTTTGAGCCGAGGGAATCCGCCAGCGCGATCAATCGCAGATGAAGCCGACGTCTCGATTCACACCGCACGCGGGTGGGTGGTGGAGACCCGGAAGCGGGGGTTTCTTCCTCCTGCGGCACGTCCAGGACAGGCAGGCTGACATGGCAGGCAAGGCGAACCGCTATCCGGGCGTGTACCGGAATTGTGGATGCCGTGACAGCGCCACCGGGA
The DNA here is from genome assembly GCF_920656135.1 of Frankia sp. Cppng1_Ct_nod. NCBI lineage: Bacteria > Bacillati > Actinomycetota > Actinomycetes > Frankiales > Frankiaceae > Frankia > Frankia sp. Cppng1_Ct_nod. Next base: position 6,825 of record NZ_CAKKTK010000056.1, read on the forward strand.
AGAAGTACGGCGCGGCGTGCCCGAAACGGGAGAACCCGCGGCATGGCTCGTGGCTGTGGCGTGCCGATATCGGCCCTGGAATCGATCCGAAGAGCGGCGTGTGGAGGGACCGGCGGCAGGCGTCTGGTACCGCAGCGACGGCCAAGGAAGCGGCTGCGGGGCGCGCGGAGGCACTGCTAGACGTTCGGGATGGTGTCCGGCCAGAGGATGCCGGGATGAGGGTCGCCGACGGGTTCAAGATCGTAATGGATGCGAAAAGGCTCAAAGGACTAGCCGAAAGTACCCTCCACGGCTATCAAGATCATATTGACCTGTACTTGGTCCCGCATCTTGGACACATCGCGCTCCGCGACCTACGCGCATCCCACCTGGAAGGGATGTACAACGCGATCCTTGCCGGGAACAAGGCGAAGATCGCGGCCGGGAGGCGGACGGTCAGTCAGGCCACGCTGCACAGCATCCACCGGACCGCACGTGCCCTACTGTCGGTGCTCCGGAAACGCCGGTTGATCAAATTCAATCCGGCTAGTGACGTGGAACTGGCCATGCCGCCTACCCCGGAGGTACTTGCCTGGTCCGGTGCCCAACTCGGTCGGTTCCTCGACTACTGCGAGAGTCAGAACGATCCGCTGTCGGTAGCGTTCGCAGTGATGGCCTGTCTGGGTCTGCGCCGTGGGGAACTGGTTGGGCTGCGCTGGGAGTACATCGACCTGGCCGACGGCACGGTCACGATCCCGTCGCAGCAGGGGGCGACGATCGTCACTGTCGGGGGTAAGGCCCGGCGGTCGAAGCCGAAGACCCGGCAGTCGGCCCGGACTGGTGTCCTCGACAAGGAGACGGTTGAGGCGCTGCGCCGATGGCATGTGCGGCAGTCCACGCAGAAGCTGACGATGGGTCCGGGCTGGACGGAGACGCCGCTGGTGTTCACGCAGGCGGACGGCGCGGCGTGGCATCCGAACTTGATGTCGTCCCGGTTCACGACGCTGTCCCGGCATGCGGGCCTACCCAGAATCCCCTTGAAAAATTTGCGGCATTCCTCCGCGAACATCGGCCTGGAGTCGGGCGAGACCTTGAAGGAGGTGTCGGAACGCCTGGACCACAGCAACATCAATATCACGGCGATGACGTACACCAAGGTGACGGTGGCGAAGGCTGCGGAGGTGGCCGAGCGGAGGGCTGCGGCAGTCCCACGGACAGTTCGTGCACACCAGGGTGCACACCAGCCGGGTGTGGGGGTCCCGCAGCAGCAGCCACCGACGCAGAGGCGCAGGTCATGGGGGTGGACCTAACGCACCAGAATAAGAACCGTTTGATCTTTGTTCAGGGTCCCGAAATCACCATCCGTCCGGTCGCCGCACGACTACTGACCAGGGACGATGCCCGGTGACCGCGCCGATCGGAACATCATCTACCGAATCGAACAGGTGTTCCGTACACCTGGCGGTTCCGGGCACTTCCGGGCCGCCTGGTGACCGTGATCGTTGGGCATCGTGGTCGCGTCGACCTTCTTGTTCCGCCTCGGAATGTGCTTGTGCTCAGGCCGCGGTCGCGCCGAGGAGGGGCTGGCGGCCAGTACGTCCACACCCAGGGCGATGTGGCCGTGGTCCAATGGCCATCGCTTAAGTGATCGACTCGTGGTCCGGCTCGATGTGGCCATCGCCACTTCGGGGCTACTACCTGGACTTTTGAGCCTTCGGCGCACCGCGAAAGTGACGCATGCCGCACGCCGACGAGTCGCGATCGGCTAAAGCTACGGCCATTAGGCCGTGGTCAGTGCGGCTGGTCGAGTTGGCCGGCGACGAGCGGAAACTCTGCCTTGAGGAGCATTGTCAGTTGCTCCTGGAGCTCGCGCAGCGCGGTCGTGGCGATGCGCCACACAATTGATCAGTCGACCTCGAAGTATGTGTGAACGGCGATGTTGCGGAAGCCTGTGACGGACCGCCACGGCACGTCCGGCCAGCGCGCGCGGATCTCGGGCGAGACTCGCCCGGCCACCTCGCCGATCACCAGGAGCTTCTGCAGAACGGCGCTCTGGATCAGATCGCTCGCCAGGAACGCGGTCTCGTCGACCTCCCGGACGAACGCCGTCGCGGCGACCGCAGCTTCGATCATGTCGACGAGGTACAGCTCGGCGACGCCGTAGCGCCGGCACACCTCGGCGATCCGGCTGTCACGAAGGTCGACGGTCACCTGACCATTATCGCCTCCGCACAGCCACGACCGCACCACTCGGGCACCGTCTCACGCGCGACGCCCGCCGGCGTCCTGCATGCCGCGCGAACCACCGCCAGCCGCGACCCGAAGCGTCGCAAAGCAGTCCGACGCACGAGGTGCATCTGGCCCTGCGTCCCAGTCGCCGGCGCCGCCCAGTATTTTGATCCACTCCGCGGACAGCTTGCTGCGAGATTCACGCCCAAAGGCCAAGCGCGGGTGCATAGTCGCGGCGGCGGCTTGGTTGGGTGAGGATCTCGACGCTGTCGACGGCCTGGTCGATCGCGCCGGGGAGATGGCCGAGCGGGCCGTCGGGGCGGTGTCCGAGCCGGGTGAGGAGGGCTCGCAGCCGCGGATCGCTGATCGCCTCGGTCAGTACGCAGGTGAGGCGTTGCGCGTCGAGTACGTGGATGTCTCGGGAATGGAAGCGGCGCGGCGCGGGGTCGACGGGCTCGGCCAGACCAAGCCGGTTCGTGGCGGCGGCGAGGTGACTGGCCGCGGCGCACAGCGCCGCTTCGCGGTCCCGCCACTGCGCCGCGCCCACCGCGTCGCGCAGGTGCCGGCCGACCTGGTCCGCGAGAGTCAACTGCGCGAACGCGGTCATCAGCCACTTGCTGTACGGGGCCCAGCGGCGTTCGAGGAGGAACCCGATCCGGACGAGGTCGCGGGCCACGCGGGCGACGAGGATGCGCGAGCCGAGGTCGTCGCCGCGGCTACCGGTGCGGCCGATGAACGGTTCTTCCTGGCTGACACGCAGCCAGCCGGCTGCCAGGACGTACCGCCAGACATCGTCGGGGTACCAGGCCAGCGCCCGGCGCCGCGCGGTGAGCAGATCGAACGGGTCGTGCAGGACCACGCCGCCGGTGAGGCTGGCCAGGATCTGGGTCGGGGCCAGCAGCCAGTCCGCCAGCTCCATCCCGTCAGCGGGGTCGACGCCGAGCCGGTCGACGAAGAACGCCTGTGCGGTGGTGGCTCTGACTGCGAGAGCTGACCGCAGTTGTTCGTCGGTCACGACCGCACCTGTGGTTGGAGGAAGGGCGTGTCGCTGAGTGACGACCGCACCCCTGATGGGATCATGGGCGTGCTCTGGAGGGAGCGCCGATGCCCGCGATCTCGAGGGTCGAGCTGTACGCCGCGATCCGGCGTGATGCGCGGGCGGGGCTGTCTGGGTGGGCGCTGGAGCGCAAGCATGGGGTGGGGCGCCGAACGGTTCTGAAGGCGCTGTCCTCGGCGTGGCCGGAGGCGCGTAAGAAGCTGCCGCCACGGCCGTCGAAGATCGATCCTTTCAAGCTGGTCATCGACGGGATCCTGCGGGCGGATCTGGATGCGCCTCGCAAGCAGCGGCACACGGTGAAGCGGATCGCTGACCGGCTCCGGGATGAGCACGGGATGAGCGATGTGTCCTATCAGGTGGTGCGTGCCTACGTCGCGGTCCGTCGCCCGCAGGTCCGGATTGAGGCGGGCCGGGGGCCGGCCGAGGTGTTCGTGCCTCAGACCCATCGGCCGGGCGCGGAGGTGGAGGTCGACTTCGGCGACGTCGTGGTCCGGTTACGCGGGGAGCAGGTGACCTGTGTGCTGTTCGCGTTCCGGATGTCGTTCTCTGGCCGGGCTGTGCATCGGATCTTCGCCTCGGGTGGGCAAGAGGCGTTCTTCGAGGGCCATGTCCATGCCTTGCGCGTGCTCGGCGGGGTGCCCACGGGCCGGGTGCGCTATGACAACCTCAAGGCCGCGGTCGCGCAGGTGCTGGGGTTCACCCGGGCGCGGGTGGAGACCGAGCGGTGGACGGCGTTTCGGTCCCACTACGGGCTGGAGGCGTTCTACTGCCAGCCCGGTATCGGTGGCGCGCATGAGAAAGGCGGCGTCGAGGGGCAGATCGGCTGGTTTCGCCGTAACCATCTGGTCCCGGTCCCCGAGGTGGACTCCCTGGCCGAGCTGAACGTGCTGGTCGAGGGGTGGGACGCCGACGACGAGGCCCGGCGGATCGGGACGCGCCCGCACACGATCGGGGAGCACTTCGCCGTCGAGGCGCCGCTACTTAAGCCGTTGCCGGTCGAACCGTTCGAGACGGGCCGCTGGTTCACTCCCCGGGTCGACCGCTACAGCCAGATCACCGTGCGGACCAACCGTTACTCGGTGCCGGTCGCGTTGATCGGCCGGCCGGTGCGGGTTCTGTTGCACGCCTCGGAGCTGGTGGTCTACGACGGGCGGACCGAAGTCGCCCGGCACGAACGGCTCCTGGCCAAGGCGGGCACCCGCCTGGATTTTGATCACTATCTGGAGGCGTTGGTTCGTAAGCTCGGGGCGCTGCCCGCCGCGACCGCGTTGGACCAGGCCCGCGCCACGGGCATGTTCACCGCCGCGCATGACGCCTGGTGGGCCGCGGCCCGCAAGGTTCATGGCGACACCGCCGGGACCCGGGCGCTGATCGAGGTCCTGCTGCTGCACCGGCACATGCCCCACGGCCATGTCGTGGCCGGTCTGAGGGCGGCGTTGGCCGCGGGGGCGTTGACCGCCGACGCGGTCGCGCTCGAAGCACGCAAGGCCGCCGACACCGCCGGTCACACACCCCAGGTGTCGGCGTCGCGCGGACAGCCGACGGCGGAGATCACCTCGTTGACGGAACGTCGCCTGGCGCATCTACCCCCCGATACTCGGCCGCTGCCGTCCGTGGCGGCCTATGACCAGCTGCTGCGCCGCCGACGCCGCTGTTGATCAGGCCTGCCGGATGCTGCGGCTGCCCACGATCCGCGCCGAGTTCAGCGAGATCGCCGACACCGCCGCTCGTGAACAGATGTCCTACCGAGCGTTCCTCGCCGAGATGCTGATGGCCGAGTGCGACGACCGGGCGCGCCGCCGCAGCGAACGCAGGATCAAGGCCGCCGGGTTCCCCCGGGACAAGTCCCTGCGGGCCTTCGACTTCGACGCCAACCCGGGCCTCGATCCCGCCGCGATCCACACCCTGGCCACCTGCGAGTGGGTGAAGAAAGGCCTACCGCTGTGTCTGATCGGTGACTCCGGCACCGGGAAGTCGCACCTGCTCATCGCGTTGGGCACCGAGGCCGCGATGGCCGGCTACCGGGTCCGCTACACCCTGGCCACCAAGCTCGTGAACGAACTCGTCGAGGCCGCCGACGACAAGATCCTGACCAAGACCATCGCCCGCTACGGCCGGGTCGATCTGCTCTGCATCGACGAGCTCGGCTACATGGAACTCGACCGCCGCGGCGCCGAACTCCTGTTCCAGGTCCTCACCGAACGCGAGGAGACCAACTCCGTCGCGATCGCCTCGAACGACAGTTTCGGCAGCTGGACCAAGACTTTCACCGACCCGCGGCTCTGCGCCGCCATCGTCGACCGGCTCACCTACGGCGGCAACATCCTCGAGACCGGCACCGACTCCTACCGCCTCGCTCGCACCCGCGCGCAGATCGACCCTCACCAGCGGGCCGGATAACCCCGCGACGAACCGGGGGTCTCGCCGCCGCGTACCTCTCGCGGGAGAGCACCGCGTGCAGGTGATGACCCCCGCCACCTGCACCGTTTTCGCTGGAGCTACACCACCGCAATGATCGTTTACGGTTAGCGTCGAGGCATGGGACTCGATCATCATGACCACCACCACGACCATCATGATCACGATGCCGCCGGTCATGACGAGCATCCACATCCGCACGATCACGGTGCCGCCAGTCACGCGCACGGTCGGGGGCTGTGGGCGCGGCTGCGGCACGGGGTGTCGGAAGCGACCGGCGGACACAGCCATGACGCAGCGGATCAGATCGATGATGTGGTGGAAGCCGATGCCGCCGGCCGGCACGCACTGTTCATCAGCCTCGGGGGTCTCGCACTGACCGCCGCCATCCAAGCGGTGGTGGTGATGCTGTCGGGGTCGGTGGCGCTGCTCGGGGACACCCTGCACAACGTGGCCGACGCGCTGACCGCCGTGCCGTTGCTGATCGCGTTCACGCTGGCGCGGCGACCGGCGACGACCCGGTTCACCTACGGCTATGGCCGGGCCGAGGACCTGGCCGGTGTCTTCGTCATCGCGATGATCGCCTTGTCGAGTGCGCTCACCGCCTACGAGGCCATCGACCGCCTGATCCACCCCCGCCCCGTCGGCTACCTGGGTGCGGTCGCCGCCGCCGGGCTGGTCGGGTTCGTCGGTAACGAGGCCGTGGCCCGCCACCGCATCCGGGTCGGTCGCCGGATCGGGTCCGCGGCGCTGGTCGCCGACGGGCTACACGCCCGCACCGACGGGTTCACCAGCCTCGCGGTGCTCCTCGGCGCGGGCGGGGTCGCGCTCGACTGGCAGCGGGCCGACCCCGTGATCGGCCTCGTCATCACCGTCGCGATCCTCGGGGTCCTACGCTCTGCGTTCCGTCTCGTGCTGGCCCGTCTCATGGACGCCGTCGATCCCGCACTCGTCGACAAAGCCACCAGCACCCTCACCCACACCCCGGGGATCGAAGCCGTCCACGCGCTACGCATCCGCTGGGTCGGACACACCCTGCGCGCCGAAGCCGAGGTCACCGTCGACCCCGCCCTGTCGATCGGCGCCGCCCACGACATCGCCCACGCCGCCGAAGCGCACCTCCTCCGCCATGTCCGGCGCCTGTCCGCGGCCATCATCCACACCGGCCCCGCCGACTCTCCACCCACGGCAGTCAGCGCTGGGGCCCCGCCGCGACACGACCCCGCCTGACACCAGCCCAGGCAACCGGACGCCCCGCAGACCCGTCCACGCGGTCCACCGACACCTCAGACCGCGGTCACCACTCACAAATATTGATCATGATTTTGATCCACAAGTGCGTTCAGAAGTCACCAACATCTGCGGTCACTTCTCACGGCCAAAGCCATCAGTCGATATCGGCTGGACGGAACCACGGCCGTATCTGCTGGGGAAGGGCCGGGTCTTGCGGATCGATGCTTCCGATGGCTCCGTCGTCGATGGCACGGCCATCGAGGACATTGTCGTCGATACCGCCGCGTTGGATGTCGCCGCGCGTTACCGTCAGGTAGCCGACCAGGAGGACGATCACAACGAAGGCTGCGAGGGCGACCAGGCCGTCACCGAGGCCCACGCCGGACCTTTTCGCCGGCTTGCCGAGCCAGTCGGCGAACGAGGCACCCAGCGGCCGGGTCACGACGTAGGCGAACCAGAAGGCGACGACCTCGTTCAACCCGAACCGCCACCGGGCGACCGCCGGCACCAAGATGATCACTGCGAACAGGATGCCTGAGGGCAGGTAGCCGAAGTGCAAAGAGTCCGCGGTGAGATCGCCGGCGGCGGTGCCCAACGAGAAGGTCGCGAGCACGGTCAGCCAGTAGTAGGTCTCCCGGCGGCGGGTCACGATGCTGTGGATCGACAACGTTCCCTCGCTGCGGTGCCACGTGTAGAAGACAGCCGCGAGGACCACGAGGTAGAAGATCGTCGAACCGATGTGGCCGATGGGTGGCCCGTCGGCGGCCATGGTGCCAAAGACCGCGACCATCATCACCGCGAACCAGTAGACGGGAGCGGAGTAACTCCGGACCCGGAACTGCAACCAGAGTGCGGACGTGAAGCCGAGGAGGCCGATCGCGCCCGCGAGCACCAGATTGACATGTGCGAGGTAGTCCGAGGTCGCCTCACCCATGCCCGTCGTCAGAATTTTGACGACCCAGAACAATGCCGTGATCTCCGGCACCTTGGGAGCGAAGGGCTCGCGACTGCGGGTCTGGCTGTCCGACAAAGGAGGCATCGGTGTCTTTCTGGATCGACGGCAGGACACTTCAGGCAGCCAACATGGCTGCTACAAACTACTACAGGCGGGTAGGCTGGCAGATGTGACAACCAGGTTGGGTGACGGGCCGCGGCGCCGGCCCGGACAGCTGGAAGCTGAGGTGCTGGCGGTGTTGTGGGCCGCCGAAAGGGCGCTGTCGCCGGGTGAGGTACAAGCCGCCATCAGCGGGGGCCTGGCTTACACGACGGTGATGACCATCCTCAACCGGCTGCACGCCAAAGGCGTGGTGACCCGGACGGCGGACGGACGCACGTTCGTCTACCAGCCTGCGCAGAGCACGGCCGAGTTCACCGCCCGGCGGATGCGCGGGCTGCTGGAACAGGTCGATGATCCGGCCGGGGTGCTGGCCCGGTTCGTCGACACTCTGAACCCCGGCGAGGAGCAGGTGCTGCGCGATCTGCTCGACCGGCCCCGGCCGGAGAGCTGACCGGTGCGGCTGGCTATCTACCTGGCCGGCGTGGCCGCGCTCGTGTTGCTGGCGGTCGCCCGGCCGGCGGCCCGGCGCCTGCCGCCCCCGCGAGCGGCGCTCCTGCTGGCCGCCGCGGCCCTCGGCACCGCGGCGGTGTGGGTCGTGGTCGTCGGTCTGCTCACGTTCCTGCTGGTCGGGCAGGTCCCACTGGTCGCGGCGCTCGGCCGCTGGTCGGCCAGCCTGGTCGGCGCCGGCGACCCGGTACCACCGGCGGCCTCGGTTGTGGCGTGGGTCGCCGTCGCGGTGGGGGTGGCCGGGTGTGGCACGCTGGCATGGCGGCTGACCGTCGAGGCGCGCCGCTGGCTTCCCGCCTACCGGCATGCCGCGTGCGCCGGTAGGCTCGTCGTCATTGACGATCCCACTCCCGCCGCGGTGGCGGTGCCCGGTTGGCCGGGACGGATCGTGGTCAGTTCCGGGATGCTCAAGGCGTTGCCCCCCGACGAACAGCGGGTGCTGCTGGCCCACGAACGGTGCCACCTTGACCACGCCCACTGGCTCTTCCGGTTCGCGGTGCGGCTGGCCGCCGCGACCTGCCCGCCGACCCGGCCGCTGGTGGCTGCCTGCGACCAGGCCCTGGAACGGTGGGCGGACGAGACGGCCGCTGCCGCGACCGGTGATCGGTGGCTGACCGCGCAAGCCGTCGCCCGCGCTGCCCTCGCCCGGCACGACAGCGCCCTCACCGCGGCGGGTTTCACCGACGGGCAGGTCTCCGCCCGGATCGAGGCGTTACTGGCACCGCCGCCCCGAGGGCGCTGGGCACCCGCCGTCGTACCGCTGCTCCTGCTGGCCATGGCCACCGCGTGCGCGCTGAAAGCCGGGCACGATGTCAACGAACTATTCGAAATCGCCGAAAACGCGATCCGTCCCTGATCGTAAAACAGCTCCCAGGTAGTGGAGCGTGTGGCCAGGAATCGTCCCCGCACCTATGGACGGACGGCCGTACCCAGCCACGCCGTGACGAGTCCCTAAACCCTACCTGAACGAACGGTTCAACACCGGTGTTACCAGCGGCAGCCTGCTGTTCCGGAAGATCCGCGAGCAGGGTTACCAAACGGATGCCCACCCAAGGCGGTTTCTCATCCGCCAATTCGAGGAGTAGCTATGACAAAACCGTTCACCGAAATTGATGTTGCCGGTGGCGGTAAATATGTGATGAAAAAGTTGCCAGAGATCACCCTGGCATTCTGGATCATGAAGATTGCCGCGACGACCCTTGGGGAGACGGCAGGTGACCTGTTCGCGCAGACCCTCAAGCTAGGCTACTTTCTGACGACAATCACACTTTTCCTACTCTTCGTCGTCACCCTCGTCATTCAGCTCAGGTCAAAGCGCTACAACCCGTTCTTCTACTGGACGGTCATTCTTTCCACCAGCATGGCCGGCACCACGATGTCCGACTTCATGAACCGTGACGCCAGCGAGAAGTACCTCGCCAAAGGGGCCAGCTCACTGGGCTGGGGACCGCAAGGCTTGGGCCTGGGCTACCCCGTCGGCGCGGCAATCCTGGTCTCGCTACTGATCGCTATCTTCATAATGTGGAAGCTCACCGGGTTGACGCTCGCGATCCGCGACATCGACACCTTCCGCGGAGAAAGCCTCTTCTGGTCAGCGATCCTCGTCTCGAACACGCTCGGAACCTCCATGGGAGACTTCCTGTCCGACAGCTCAGGACTCGGTTATGCCGACAGCGCCCTGCTCATTGTCGGACTACTCGGTCTGCTGCTCGCCCTCAAATATGTCCCTGCCGTGTCGAACGTGATGCTGTTCTGGCTTGCCTTCGTGCTCACCCGCCCCCTCGGTGCCACCGCTGGCGACTTCCTTACCAAACCAATCGCCAAGGGAGGCCTTGACCTCGGCACTCTTGGGTCGTCGGCAGTCCTGCTCACAATCCTGTTCGGCCTCATGGGCTACGCCCACGCGCAAGAGCAAAGCAATATCGCTAAACTCGAAAACGATGTTATTCCGGCAAACTTTTCCTGACTACCCGCATTACGACCAGAACTGAATGGCTTGATGATGGAGGTTACAAGAGGGGGAGTAAAGTAGCGGATCAGTTCGACTCGGTTGATCTCCTGGAAGCCGCGGATCTCGTGCGCCAGAAACGGATATATCGTTCACCCGGGTGAGTAAACCGGACATCCCGTCCCGGTGGCATAGGCGTACCGGCGGCAATTCAGGTTGCCGGACCGCCGTCCGCGCCCGCGCTCTCCCATCAGGTGTTGTCCGTAGGCGGGGACCAGGAACAGCGTCTTGTCTGCGATACCGGCCCCGTGCGAACGGTGCAGGCCGACGCAGATCCCGGTGAGGATGTGCAGGTTGATCCCGCGGGCGTGCAGCTCGTCCTCGAGCAGGACCAGGAGTTCCTTCGTCGAGCGGGCGACCCGGTCCGGCTTGTAGACCACCAGGGTGTCCCCGGCCTGGAGCAGGTCCAGAGCGCGGCGCAGCTGTGGCCGGTCGGCGCGGATGCTGGCCGTTTCCACGATCACCTCGCGGCAGTGTGCGACGGCCAGCACGTCGAGCCACACCTGATGATCATGGGTGCGGGTGGAGACCCGGGCGTAGCCGATCCGGACGGAGTTGCCATAGATCATTATGGTAGACGTAGGTTCATGCGCCGGCTGATCATCCTGAATACCGTCCCAAAACACCAGGAGCGACATGCGGTTTCGGAACGGATTTCAGGCGACTGCGGGCTTGATCGTCGGTCGTCCCGGAAACGGCCGATACCGGGACTCCCCCGCCCTGTCATGTGGGCGGTATGCGTCGGCGGACAGCTGCGGCCTGGCCGGTGAGGCCGAGGGCGTCGTAGAGGTCGGCGGCACGGGTCAGGAAGGTACGGGCTCGTTCCTGGTCTCCTTTGTCGCGGGCGGTGTCGCCGAGCCCGTCCAGCAGCGCCTCACGGCGCAAACTGTCGTTCTTACAGTCCCTGTTCTTACGCCGGCGGCGCCGTATGCATACTGGCGACTGTGGAGGGATCGCGGGTGCTGGTCGTGGAGGACGACCCGGCGTTGCGCGGCGTCCTGGCCCGCGGCCTGCGTGAACAGGGCGCGGTCGTGACCGCGGTGGCCGATGGGTCGTCTGCCCTGTCACGGTTCACCGACGACAGCGGTTTCGACGTGGTCGTGATGGACGTGGGCCTGCCGGATTCCGACGGCCGGGACGTGTGTCAGGCCCTGCGGGCGCGTGGTGTGTACGTCCCGGTGCTGTTCCTCACTGCGAGGGGGAATGTCACCGACCTCGTTTCGGGTTTCGCGGCCGGCGGTGACGAGTACGTCGCGAAGCCGTTCCACTTCGCCGAGCTCGTGGCCCGGTTGGGGGGCCTGCTGAAGCGAGCCAGGCCCTCGCCCGCCTTGGTGTCTGACGGTCTGCGCCTGGACCCGCGCGGCCATGCACTGGCCACCGCGACCACGAGCGTGCGTCTGACCCCGACGGAGTACCGAGTCCTTGCCCGGTTGATGGCATCGCCCGGCGAGGTGGTGAGGCGGCGGGAGCTGGTGGACGTCGGTTGGCCCAAAGGAGCGATCGTCTACGACAACACCCTGGACCAGTATGTCGCGAAGCTTCGCCGCAAGCTGGCGCTGGTGGACGGTTCGCGGGCAATCACGACCGTCCATGGCGTCGGGTACCAGTTCACTTGAGAAGGCCTTCGACTCTGCGGGGCCGGATCGCGGCGGTGGCGGTCGTGGCCACCGCGGGCTGGCTCACGGTGCTGACCGTGGCGTTCAATGCCGCGCTCGGTGCGCAGCTGCGGCAGCAGGCCGACACCGTGCTGCGGACTCGGGCAGAGGCTGTCGCCAGCACCGTCGAGGTCTTCACCGGCGGCGTGGTCTCCGTCCGTGACGTACGTGATGACACCGCGATCGATACCGGGACGTGGATCTTCGCGGGTGGCCGAGCGGTGGAGGAAGCACCCGGCGGGGCCGCGTTACTGGGCCAGGCCAGTGCCCTGACCGGCGTAGGTGAGCGGGCAGTGACGACGGGTGGCGCCTCTCCGGTCCGACTGTTCGCACTGCCGGTGACGTCACAGGGCCAGCAGGCGGCTACCGTCGTTGTCAGCCTGTCACTGGCCCCCTACCGGCAGACCGAGAAGATCGCCGTCGTCGGCAGCGTGCTGCTGGCCCTACTGCTGCTCGTCGGCGTATACCTGGTGGTACGGGTCAGCACCGACCGGGCGTTGCGCCCGGTCGAGGAGATGACCGAGCAGGCAGGCCGGTGGAGCGCGGATGCCGCCGACCACCGGTTCGGAGCCGCGCCCAGACCGGCCGAACTCGACCGGCTCGCCGCGACACTCGACAGTCTCCTGGACCGGGTCAGCGCGGTTCTGCGCCACGAACAGGCGTTCAGCGATCATCTGTCGCACGAGCTGCGCACCCCGCTGGCCGCCATGGTCGCCGAGATCAGCCTGCTGCAGAGCCGGCCACGCGACGCGGCCGAGTTCGACCGGGCTCTGCCCTCGGTCGCCGACGCGGCGAACCGGATGACGGTCATCCTCGACACCCTTATGGCCGCCGCCCGCACGAACGCTGGTGGGCTGCCCGGCCGGTGCGACGTCGGCGAGGTGGTGCAAGGACTTGCCAGTCGGTGGAGCGCCCCGCCGGAGCTGGTGGTGTCGGTGCTCGCCGGCACGCTTGCGGGGGTGGATGCCGGCATACTGGAGCGGATGTTGTCGCCGGTGCTGGACAACGCCCGCCGCTACGCACACACCCAGGTGCACGTGGTGGCACAGGTCGTCGCCGGCCAGGTCCGCATCGACATCCGCGACGACGGACCCGGGCTCGGCGCCGACACGGCGGCGCACCTGTTCGAGCCGGGCTGGCGCGCGGACCCGCACGACGGCCACGACGGGGCGGGGCTCGGATTGGCGCTGGTCCACCGCCTCGCGGCCACTGCCGGCGGGAGCGTAGGGGCCTTCGATGGCGGGCCCGGCGCGACTGTCGAACTGTCGCTGCCCGGGGCGTGATACGCCTCTGACCGTCGACGCGGTCAGGATTTGTTCAGGCCTCCTGGGCCACCGTGGCGGCATGACGACTCCTACAGCCTCGCCGTGAACGGCCGCAGCTCCCCGGCATCGTTGCGGGGCCGACAGATGCTCAACGAGGTCCCCGAGGTCACCATCTGGTTCTGAGTCTTCACGGTGATGGCCACCACCGTCGAGGAGACCGCAGCCGACCTCCTCACCGGCGCTACCTCCCACCAACCGCGAAACCTCGACGGATGACTTTGCTGGAACCCTGACCCCGTAAATAGACACGTTGTCACGGGTGGATCCCCGTCCATCCAATCTGCCGCCGCGGCAAATGAACCGAGAACGAGAAAGAGCTCTATGACTTCACAGTATGCCCCAATGGCTCCGCAAAGCACCCGCGAGCCGAGCCCGCAGTTCTTCAGCAAAGTCCCAGAAGTCACCCTCTACTTCTGGATCATTAAAGTGCTCTGCACGACTGTCGGTGAATCGGCCGCCGACTTCCTCAACGTTAACCTGAACCTTGGCCTGACCGGTACGTCCGTCGTCACAGGCGTCCTGCTCGCCGCCGCTCTGATCTTCCAATTCAGGGCGCATCGCTACATACCAAGCACGTACTGGCTGACGGTAGCGCTCGTAAGCGTCTTCGGCACATTGGTGACCGACAACCTCACGGACAGCGTCGGCGTGCCACTCGAAACAAGTACCCTGATCTTCGGCGTTCTTCTTGTTTTCTCCTTCCTCGTGTGGTACCTGACCGAGAAGACGCTCTCCATTCATTCCATCTTCACCAGACGACGAGAAGCGTTCTACTGGCTTACGATTCTCGTCACTTTCGCGCTCGGTACGGCAACCGGCGATCTCATGGCCGAGGTGCTCGGGATCGGCTACCTGATGACGGGAATCATCGTGGTATCGCTGATCGCCATCATGGCGATTGGGTGGCGATTCGGACTCAACCCGGTTCTTTCCTTCTGGATCATCTACATCATGACCCGCCCGCTTGGAGCATCGATCGGTGACTACCTCTCTCAGTCACCGAAAGAGGGTGGACTGGGTCTGGGTGCGACGGTGACGAGCTTCATTTTTTCGGCCGGCATTCTCGGCATCGTCGCTTATTTCTCGATGACGAAAGCCGATGTCATCCCGAGTGCGTCTGCCGTTGAGACTGACGAGACCATGGAACGAGGAGGATTGTGGCAAACAGTCGTCGTCGTGGCGCTTGTCCTCGTCGCCGCAGGGACGGGATACTACTTGCGCAAGTCCTCACTTCAAGAAGACACGCCAGACCCGATTCCCATCGCGCAGTCGGTCCCCGGCGGAAGCCAGGCAGCACAGCCGGCCCCCGGCGGAGGCCAGATAGCCCAGCCCTCGCCCCTCGGGGACCTCTCTAAGTTCCGAAAAATCACGCAGGACACGCTGGATCTCTTGAACGCCAACAACCAGTCTGGCGCTACGACCCGCATCGGTGATCTCGAAATCGAGTGGGACAACGCCGAAGCGCGCCTGAAACCGAAGGACAAAGCCGCTTGGACCAGGATCGACGGCAAGATCGATACGGTGCTGCGCGCGCTCCGAGCAACGAGTCCTAACTCGAACGGAGAGAGGACCGCGCTAACCGCATTGCTCACCGCACTCGGCCCCGAGTGACAGCGAACCTTTCCGTGTAACGATTCGCCGCGGTAGGTAGTTGGCTGTCTGGCGGATCGGTCGGAGCGCCACCCCCACCCCGACTTGGCCCGATGGCCCCGCGAGGTGCCCAGGTCAAGCGGGGCGTCAGGGTGTCGCTCCGACCACCTGAAACCGCCCTTACGCCCGGAGACGGACCGGCGAACATAAAACGACCAGAAGATCACCACCGGGCTCCGGTCCGCCTCCTACCCGGTCATTCCACAAATGCCCGGGTCCGCAACGGAGGTGGCCGTCTACCCGGCCGTCGTGCCGCCGGCGCTTGAGTCGGGGCGACCCTGCGGCATGTTGAGCGTCTCGTCGCCGGAATGCAACTTGTCAATCGTGGCCTTGCCACCGACGGTCTCGGCGCTGAAGGTCACGGCATCACCGACCTTCAGGTCGGTCAGTTGCGCTTCGCCGTTCTTGTCGATGTCGCTGCTACTGGTGACTGCGTACTCGGTGGTACCGCTAGCGGTCTTGATTGTTACCGACGACGAACCGACCGCGGTCACGGTACCGCTCTGATCAAGGGCGCCACTATGACCGGAGCCATGACCGTCACCGTCGTAGCCCGGGGCGGTCTGGGCCGTCCCCGTGGATGGGCTCGGGGAGGCCGCCGTAGCACTGAGAGTGCCTCCCAGAATCGCCCCGGCAACCACGCCCGCGCCCAGGAGTCCCGCCGCTGCGCCGAAACGCCGTCGCCGTGCAGCCGGATTCGTCGATGATGGCGGCGTCACCGCATCCCAGCCACGCCAGCCAGACTGATCCGTCATACGTGCCTCCTTCTACACCGCCGCTTTGACGGCACCTGCTCACCGTGGCGGACCGGACTGTGCGCCACCTGACATCCGGTTAGGAACTGTTTAAGAGGTTGGTGAAGGCTGCCGTCCACACATATGACGGCGATCGATTACCTCCGTCAGGTAGTACCAGACGCCCGTGACAGCCCCGATGCCATCGGCGGCGGAATCTGCCGAAATCAGGCCGAGTAGGAGTCCGTGAGCAAGCAGATCCACACGTCGACGTGAGGACAACATGCCAGCGAGAGGTCCGGGGTTGTGCGGTCGAGGCCGCATCCTCCTGCTCTGGGGATGGCTGGCTCGTGTTCGGCCGCGCTCAGGGGCGTGCCGACAGGCGGCGCGGTAGGCCCGGTCGGAGGCGGGGCCAGGTCAGGAAGGCTTCGGCCTCGAGTGCCGCCAGGCCGATCCGGGGAAGGTCCCTGGTGTTCGGGGTAGCAGAAAGTACCGGGGCGCCCAGCTCGGCGTGAACTTGGCGTTGAAGCGGTACAGCGACTCGATCTGGAACCACCGGGAGGCAAACAGCACGATCGCCCGCCACATACGCAGTACCGTGCCCGCGCCGAGGCGTTCCCCCGCTGCCAAGACATGCCGGAGGAACGCGAAGTTGAGTGACACCCGGCCGGTGAGGTAATCGTGTGTAGTAGATGTGCGCCTTCACATCCGCGGGCCCGTCTGCGGAGTCGACCTGCTGAAGGTAGCGGCCGGAACCACCGGCATTCGTGGTCCCGGCCGCTGTCGGACGCCGGTGTGGGACGCCCCACCCGGACAGGTCGGTCAGGTGAGCGGCAGGGCTCGGGTGTGCTCGATCCGTACCGCCTTCAGGGCGTTCGGGTCGAGACCGAGCAGAGCCAGGATCGTCGGGGCGATCTGGGTGGTCTCGACCTGATGGCCGTTCACCTCGCGGTGCTCGACGCCGGCTCCGGACACGACCAATGGCACGTCACGGTCCTGCGGGTCCAACCCCCCGTGTTCGGCGATCTTGCCGGTGCCTCCGGTGAACACGACGCCGTGCGTCACGACACCGACGACGTCGGGGTGACGCGGGTCGCCGGGCGCGGTGCCGAAGAAACCGGCGGCCCCGTCCCCGGCGTAGACGGCTGTGAGGCCTGAGGCTGCCAGCGTGCGGGGGGTGCCGTCGATGGCCTTGCCCGTCACCGGGTGGGTGAGCAGGAAGGTGCGGGCGAAGGCGGTGGCCGCCGGTGAGGTGTCGCTGAGCCAGAACTGCAGGACGTCGTCGTCGACTGCGAAGGCGACCAACGGGGCCGCGCCGGGATGTCCCGCGGTCCATGCCGTGTTCAACCCGTCGATGACGGGTCCGTCGTCGACGCGGGTGAGGGCGGCCGGGTCGGTGGGTGACTGGCCGTGCTTCGCGGACAGGATGATCGTGGTGCTGCCGGTCAGGCCGCGGCGGTGGATCTCATCCATGATCGCGGTGATACTCGCGTCGACATAGTCCAGCGCCCGGGTGAGCAGGGGTCCGGGCGTGACGCCGCCGGGCAGGTAACCGCCGGTCAGGTTGTCTGACGTGGGCAGCTTCTGGGCGGTGGAGACGGTCTGGAAATTCATCCCGAAGATCGCCGGTATGCCGACCTTTGTTGTCCGGCTGTGGTCATAGCCGTCGATCTCGTTGAGGACGGCCTGCAACTTGTAGCTGTCGTACTGCTGCGTGGCGGCATTGTCCTTGGTCCAGTCACCGGAGCCGAAGCCGAGGGCGACACTGTTGATCTCAGGGGTGAACAGGTCCTGGACACCGGTACCCGACGGCCCGTTGACGATCTCGTAGACGGGGTGTTTGTCCGACCAGGCGGTGCGCAGGCCGGCGGCACGCGCGACCTCGAAAACGGTGTTCACCTTGAGGTAGGAGTGCGGGTAGACGGGCTTGCAGGTCGTCGGGTCCACCGGTAGCAGCGCCGGGTTGATCAACGTCTGCGGAGTCGCGGTCAGCGCGAGGATGCCGCCGGGCAGGCCTGACAGGTGCGCACCGGCATCAATGGAGGTCGGGTCGCGGTCGAGGCCTTCGGTGTAGTTGACCTCGGTACCGGGCTTCGCTCCCGCACAGGAGGTCGTTCCCGCCGGCAGCAGCTGATGGTTGTAGGTGTCGTCGTAGTAGACCCCGGTCGTGGCCGGGTTCCCGCCGGTCACCTGCGCGAGCAGACCCGGGAACGAGTCCGAGGGAACTGGCGTCACCGCCCGGGTGAACTCGGTACCTCCATGGATCAGCTGGGCAAGCGCGGAGCCCGGATG
This sequence comes from Frankia sp. Cppng1_Ct_nod, assembly GCF_920656135.1. Taxonomy (NCBI): domain Bacteria; kingdom Bacillati; phylum Actinomycetota; class Actinomycetes; order Frankiales; family Frankiaceae; genus Frankia; species Frankia sp. Cppng1_Ct_nod. Next base: position 24,969 of record NZ_CAKKTK010000056.1, read on the forward strand.
TTGAGCGGCATACCAGGCCAGGTCCGACTGGTGCAGGCCATCCACGGACAGCAACAGCACGTGCCGTTCCGGCCCATTGCCGGAACGGCTGTCGGTGGCTGCCGCCGGGCCGGCAGCAGCGACACCACCGGCGACGGCAGCGGCCAGCAACCCGGTCATACCGACGGCGGCGGCCCAGCGCGGGGAAATGCGGGACACGAGCTCCTCCTCACGCGACCGGCCTCGCACCGGTCGCCTCCGCATTGCTAGACCCGCGCAATGACTGGATCAGGACTACCAGACAAACAGGGCACGAAGTGGCGTTGTACACGCCGGCCCATCGGGCGGAGGTGAAACATCTGGTGGCACTCGTACTGGACACGATCATGGTCTCGGCCGAGAGAGTGAAAGACTGCCAGCTTCACGCCGGGGACCCGGTCACATTGCGCCTGCGCGACGAACGGACGCAGTCACTGACGAAGGTCACCTTCCACTACGGCGGGATCGTCAAGGAGTTCCCGACCGCACCCAAGGACAGCTTCTTCGTCACGAACGCCGACTACGTCGCCCAGATGACTGCCAACCCGACTGTCGGTGCCTTCCTGATCACCGGCGACAACACCGCTGCGCCGCAGCTTGCGTCCCGGCTACGGGACGTAGCGAGGCCGGGTACTGTCATCACCGACGGGTGCGGCACCTGGCACGCCTCTGGCTGCCGGCCCGCTCCACCCTCCGCGCGGTCGTCGAGCACATTGAGACGGGTGACGACCTCCAACGCAAGGCCCTCATCGAAACCCTCGTCGCCGAAGTGAAGATCCTCGGACCCGACACTTCCGGGGACACCGCCAACGTAGAAACTGGAGACACAGACCGACCCAAGTCGACCCGACCAGCCACGAAAAACGCCCCCCACAGGGGCGCCGCAGCCGTCCTACCAGCCACAACGCCCCCGAAGGGAGCGGTTCGCGCAATGCCTACATTGGTGGAGCTGAGGGGATTCGAACCCCTGACCCTCACACTGCCAGTGTGATGCGCTACCAGACTGCGCCACAGCCCCAGACGTACCTTGTTGCCTGTCTCCTTGCTGCTTGCCCGTGCCTTTGACACCTTACAGGTCCTGCCGAGCACCCCCATCAGGGGGCACTCGGCGAGTGTACCGGTTCGATGTCGGGAGCGGCCGATCCCCCCTGGATGGGCACACCAGGCATACCAGGCACACCGTTTCGGTCGGCCGCCAGGGCCAGGGGGCCGCCGTTGTGCTCGACCAGCCGGAAGTCTCCCCCGGAGCCACGCAGCAGCGACCACCGGCAGTTCCCCAGCGGCCCGAAGCGCCACCACGCCGACGGCGGCAGGTCGAGCAGCCGACCGATCAGCGCCCGTGCGGTGCCGCCGTGCAGTACCAGCACGGCAAGCCCGTCCGGGCCGGGCAGCCCTTCGGCGGCGAGATCCGCCAGGACGCCGAGCGCTCGCGCGCCGACCTCCTCATAGGTCTCGCCCCCACCGCGGCGGACGTCCTCACCGCGGCGCCAGGCCGCCTCTTCGTCCGGGAAGCGAGCCGCGGCCTGCTCGGCGGTCAGCCCCGACCACTCCCCCACCGATATCTCCCGCAGCCGGGCGTCCACCCTGACGGGGAGGCCGAGCTCGGCGGCGGTTACCCGGCAGCGCATCAGGTCGGAGGACACGACAACGTCCGGGCTGAGCGCGCGGACCGCCGGGGCGACCAGCCGCACCTGGGTGCGGCCGGTCTCGTCCAGTGGAGGGTCGGCGTGGCCCTGGAACCTTCCGGCGTCGTTCCACGAGGTGCGGCCGTGCCGCCACAGCAGGATCCTCACCGGCGGGCCGCGCCGGGGGCCGCCGCTTCCACGTGACGCTCGAGGTCACGATCGGTGAAGGCGATCCGTGGGCAGTCCTTCCACAGTCGCTCCAGGCTGTAGTACGTCCGTTCCTCGCCGTGCTGGACGTGCACGACCATGTCGGCGAAGTCGAGCAGTACCCAGCGTCCCTCTCGTTCCCCCTCGCGGCGAACGGGCTTGACACCGAGGTGGCGCAGCTGCTCCTCGATCTCGTCGACGACGGCCTTGACCTGCCGTTCGCTGTCCGCGGACGCCACGACAAAGCAGTCCGTGATGGCGAGGCGGTCGCTGACGTCCAGGACGACGATGTCGTCGGCAAGCTTGTCAGCGGCGGCCTGCGCGGCTGCGAGGGCGAGCTCGACGGCTCGCGGGGATGCGGTCACGAATGAACCTCTCCTGAACTCGGTGGACCATCGCCGGACCTGGTGATCACCCGGATCGATGACGTCGGTACATTTCCATAGATTATGGTTGATGGTCGAGCGCCGGACCGGCTTGCGTACGGCCCGTCCAGCCTGACATACCGAACGCTTTCTCGTACCCGCATTTGTCCTGCGTCAGTCTGCCGGCTGGTAGAGGCCACTCTTGGCGATGAAACGCACCACCCCGTCCGGAGTGAGATACCAGATGGGTGCACCGCGGCTCACCCGGGCGCGGATGTCGGACGACGAGATCGCCAGCGCCGGCACCTCGAGGAGGCTGACCGCGTCCACGGGCAGGCTCGCGTCGAGTTCCAGCTGGTAGCCGGGCCGGGTGACCCCGATGAAGTGGGCCAGCGCGAACAGCTCCCGGACGTCACGCCAGCTGAGGATCTGTGCCAGGGCGTCCGCGCCCGTGATGAAGAACAGCTGGGCCTCGGGGCGCAGGTGGCGCAGGTCCCGCAGCGTGTCGATGGTGTAGGTGGGTCCGGCGCGGTCGACGTCGATCCGACTCACGGTAAACCGAGGGTTACCTGCCGTTGCCAGAAAGGTCATCAGGTACCTGGCCTCGGCCGATGACACGTCCCGGTCGGCCTTCTGCCACGGCCGCCCGCTCGGGACGAAGACAACCTCGTCCAGATCGAACAGGGCCGCGACCTCGCTGGCCGCGACCAGGTGGCCGTTGTGCACCGGATCGAACGTCCCGCCCATCACCCCGAGCCTCACGGACGGACCGTAACCGGCGTACGCCGTGGTTTCGAGTTCTCCCCGGATGTATCACATCGTGCACATCACATCGCGCGCGGCCGGCGGGCCCGTCAACCTCGCCGGCGGCCCTGCCGGACACCCCCCGACCGGGCAGGGCCTGGTGCCAGGGGCAGGGCCTACGCTTGGAGCGTCCATCGCTTCCGGTTCGAGAGGCCGTCTGATGCCGGTGAGTCCGCTTGCGGGTCAGCCCGCACCGCCCGACATCCTCATCGACGTGGATGCGCTGCTGGCCGCCTACCACGATGACCACCCCGACCCCGCCGAGGCGTCCCAGCGGGTCGCGTTCGGGACGTCCGGGCATCGCGGGTCATCGCTGCGCCGGTCCTTCAACGCCGACCACATCGTCGCGATCACGCAGGCGATCTGCGAGCACCGCGCCGCCCACGGCGTGGACGGACCGCTGTTCATCGGCGTCGACCCCCACGCCCTGTCCGCACCCGCGCTGGGCAGCGCACTTGAGGTACTGGCGGCGCACGGGGTGGACACCCGGATCGCCCCGGACGGGGAAGCCACCCCGACCCCGGTGATCTCGCACGCGATCCTCACCCACAACGCGGGCCGGACGGCGGAAGGGAAGAACGGCCTCGCCGACGGGATCGTGGTCACGCCGTCGCACAATCCGCCGGCGGACGGCGGGTTCAAGTACAACCCGCCGAACGGGGGACCGGCCGATACCGGGATCACCACCTGGATCCAGGACCGCGCGAACGCCCTGCTCGCCGATGGGCTGCGCGATGTCAGGCGGGTTACGCCCGAGCGGGCCCGGACCGCCGCAGCCGTGTACGACTACGTCTCCGCCTACGTGGACGACCTGCCGTCCGTGGTCGACCTCGACGCGATCCGCGGCGCGGGCGTGCGGATCGGCGTGGACCCCCTCGGCGGGGCAAGCCTGGTGTACTGGCAGGCCATTGCCGAGCGTTACAAGCTCGACCTGGATGTGGTCAACACCGCGGTGGACCCGCGATTCGGTTTCATGACCGTCGACTGGGACGGAAAGATCCGGATGGACCCGTCGTCGCCGCATGCGATGGCCTCGCTGCTGCGGTTGAAGGACTCCTTCGATGTGGCACTGGCCAACGACGCGGACGCAGACCGGTACGGCATCGTCACCCCCGGTGCCGGCCTGCTCAACCCCAACCACTACCTGTCCGCGGCGATCTCCTACCTGTTCGTGCACCGCGCCGGCTGGCCCGGTTCGGCCGCGATCGGCAAGACCCTGGTCAGCTCCAGCATGATCGATGCGGTCGCCTCCGGGCTCGGACGCGGTCTCACCGAGGTTCCGGTCGGCTTCAAGTGGTTCGTGGACGGCCTGCTTGACGGCTCCCTCGGCTTCGGCGGCGAGGAAAGCGCCGGCGCGTCGTTCCTGCGTCGCGACGGCCGCGTCTGGACCACCGACAAGGACGGCCTGATCGCCTGCCTGCTCGCCGCGGAGATCACCGCGGTCACCGGCGAGGACCCCGGCACGCTCTATGACGGCCTGACGAGCCGGTTCGGTTCTCCGGCCTACCGCCGGGTGGACGCACCGGCATCCCCCGCGCAGAAGGACATCCTGAAGTCCCTGACCCCGGCAGATCTTGACGCGTCCGCGATCGCGGGGGAACCGGTGACGGCCGCGCTGTCCCACGCCCCCGGCAACGGGGCGGCGATCGGCGGCGTCAAGGTCGTCACGGAAAATGCCTGGTTCGCGGCGCGCCCGTCCGGCACTGAGGACGTCTACAAGATCTATGCGGAGAGCTTCCGCGGACCCGGACATCTCGACGACGTCCTCGCCGAGGCGCAGTCCGTGGTCGACGCCGCACTCACCCGCTGAGACACGGCGCCGTCCACGAGCCGCCGGGATGACGTCTGGACAACCACTCAGCGCGTCGGAGCGGTCGTAGCGGTCCGCCCCCTGGTTCGGCCGCGGACCCGCTGGACCAGGCGGTAGCTCCCGACGGCGACCACGGCAACCAGCAGGATCAGCATCGCCGGCCCGACCAGCGCGACGATCTCGCTCAGGCCGCCGACGAAACGGTCCCAGGACAGCCGCACCGCATGAGCAAGACCCCGGTCGCCCGTGTCCGGGAAACCTTCGGCCGGCGCCCCCTGCTCGGTGATCGAAACAGTGAGCGTGGCGAGTGCGCTGGAGTCTGCGAGCACCTGACGCTGGCCCTCGAGCTGTTCGATCTGCACCTGCACGTTGTCGATCTGCTGCTGCACGGAGAGGATCTCCGCAATCGTCCCTGCTCTGCTCAGCAACGTGACATAGGTGTCCCGCGACGTCTGCAACGCCTTCAGCCGGGACTGCCGGTCGATGTACTGGCCGGTCACGTCCTGCGAGGTCACGGTTGACGCGCGGACCTCACCGATCTTCCCGACCCTGGCACGCAGGTCGTCGAACGACGCCGTCGGCACCCGGAGGGTGACGGTCGCGTACCGACCATCGCCCTCCGACGCGGACACCGACTCCGACGCGGACGCGGACACCGACTCCGACGCGGACCCGGTGCCTGCACTCTGCAGTGCGGACAGATAACCGCCGAACCCCTTCGCCGTAGCGGCAACGTCGTTGACCGCGGCGTCCACCCCGCCACGGCGTACCTGCAGCGACATCGATCCGGTACGCACGATCCGCGGCTCGGCGCCGGCCGGCCGAGCCGGGTCGGCCTTCGCGGCCGGCGCGGATCCAGCCATGCTGGCGGCCCGTTGCGGTGCGCCGGCGGAGTCGGCCTCTATGCCAGGGGACGGGACCGGCGCCGACACCGCCGGTGAGGACAGCGACGACGAGGAACCCTCGTCCGAGCCGGTTTCGCCGAGCACGAAGGCGGCACCGACGATGACCACGATGCCGGCTGCGACCACGAGGACGACTCGTCTCGGCGAGATGGCCCGCCCAGCCAGGCCACCCACCGCGGCACTTCCCGAACCTCGCCTGATCCTCATCGTGACCGTCCTTGCGTCCGTCAGCCGTGACGGCAGGGAGGTCCACACCGGTCCGTCCCGCGATCGGCGATCAGCCGTCGGGAACTTGAACGCACCAAATGCCCGTTCGGTTCACCCCAATTTTCCGATCTTGACCGGATGCGAGTCAGCGCTGGCCTTTACGTCCCATGGCCAGGGCAAGACGGTACAGCTCGGGGACACGAAAACGTTCAGGCTGTTCGGAGGTTCCCACGCTGACACCGAGCAGACCAACCTCCTGAGCGAGCCGGCGCATACCACCAGGATCTTGGATGCCGGCGGCATCGAACGGTGTCGACGGAAGTGAACGCAGTTCGTCCAACAGCGACTCCAGCTCGGGAAACTCATCCCGCAGGGAGAGGAGCGCCTGTTCACTCACATCACCGAGGGAGTCGACGATGGCTTTAGGCCTTATTATGCTCCGCGGATGGCGGATCTGTATGTTGAGCGTTTGTTCCCGCTCCTTTGCCAGGCCCAGCAGTTGTAGTAGTGCACGAGGAGCACGGTCGTCATTCGCGTCCGCTAGCCGCTTCCACGCCCAGTTCCAGGTGAAGGCTGTCTTGCTACCAGCCACCCGTTCGCCCGCAAGTAGCCGCCAGGCCGTCCGAGTCAGCTCCTCGGGCCACACCTCGATCGGTACGTCCAACAGGCGGGACTGGTCATCTGTCACCATTCCCGTCAGCAGATGACGGAATGCCGGCGACCATATTGCCCGCTTGATCCCGACTTTGAGGTACTCGGTCGGGTCCGACCACGAAAGGCGAACCTCGCGGCCGAAGAAGTGACTCTTGTTCGGTATGTTGACGGCCCGGTGGAGGTCTTCTCTGAGCAGCACCTTAAAGCGAAGGTTCTTCAGGTCGTCACCACGGGTGTTAACCAACTCAAGAAGGCCGGCTATAGCCTCGGCACGCCGTTGTAGCTCCGCCGGAGTGCTGCCGAAACCCGAGTCCAGACCGTCGAACAACAA